>NZ_JBSXNU010000021.1:0-56072 GCF_056857815.1 Qipengyuania sp. B-5
GCCGACCTGCGGACTTCATCAGGGCCAGCAGCCATACGGTGCTGCGCGAACAGGCCGAACACATGGATGCACCCGACCGATCTCATCACTGCAGAAAACTCTTGCGCAGCGAGAGCCGTCCACACATGACCCCCAGCTTTCCCCCAGCTGGGATTCGAGCCGGACGGTTGTTTGCACTGCTACCCAACCTTGGACCGCTTGGGTCTGGAGTTTTCCGCCTTTCCCAGATCCGGTGGGCTGGTTGCACCGGCTGAGTTTGCCAGCATGATCGGGAGGATATTCCCAATCGCGCTGTGCGGTCGCTCTTCATTGTAGTGTCTACGCCAGGCCTCCAGCTTTTCGGGGGGCATCTTGCAGCGACAGAAACCAGTGCGCGTTCAGGCATTCGCTGCGCAGCTTGCTGTTAAACGCTTCGATGAACGCATTGTCTGTGGGCTTGCCAGGGCGGGAGAAGTCGAGGATCACACTGCGCTGGTAAGCCCACAGATCCATGTCCCGAGAGATAAATTGTGCTTTGCACAGCTGCGCTTCCACTGCCATTGTCCACTCGTATCGTCTTCGGGTAGCCGATCTTCCGGCAAGTCGCGTCCAGCGTAGCAACCACATTCTCGCCCCGGTAGCTGAACCGGGGATCGATTACCGGTGAGAGCCGCGAGAACGTATCGACCACCGTCAGGATGCGAAGCTTGCGACCCGTTGCTAGCTGGTCGTGCACAAAGTCCATCGCCCACACATCGTTCGGCCGGATAGCAGGCGCGCGATCCTCGCGCAGCTTCGCCTTAACCCGCCGCTTGGGCGTCTTGTTGCGCAGCTGCAAGCCCAACTCCCTGTAAAGCCTGTAAACCTTCTTCAGGTTCACATGCCAACCATCGCGGCGCAGGATGTAATACACCCGCCGGTAGCCATAGCGGACATGCGTCTCGCAGATCTCCTTGATCCGCTTCTTCAGAAAGGCCGGATCGCTTCGGCGGGACTGGTAGTGGTAGGTGGATAGATCGAAGTGCAAAGCCGAACATGCCCTGCGGATCGTTACCTGCCAGTCCTGCCGAACCGCGTCGATAATCTCGCGCTTGCGATCCGACCTCAGAGCTTTCGCTTGATAACGTCCTGCAGCATCTCCCGATCCAAAGTCAGGTCAGCCACGATCTTCTTCAGCCGGCCGTTCTCGTCCTCCAGCTCGCGCAGCCGCCGCATCTCCGGAGCCGAAGGCGTTGCGAAGCAACACCGCATCAGCCCCGCGTATTTCTTCTTCCAGTTGAAGTAGGTTGCCTGGCTGATTCCTGCCTTGCGGCAAATCTCCGCCACGGGAGTTCCTTCTTCCCCCTGCTTCACCACGAACGCCTTCTGCGCGTCCGTAAACTTCGATGCCTTCATGCCGTAACTCATCGCCCAGCCAAGGATACATACGGCGGAAAACTCTAACCAGAAATGGTCCAGTTTTCAGGTGGCAGAGCAGTCTGGGAGCGCTCTACATGCTGTGTAGCAAGCGAAGAGTAGAATGATTTGCCACCGCTTATGGAGCGGTGGCAAATCACGGGGTTCAGTGGCTGGAATTTTCTGGGGCGCTGGACTTATCCCTCTCGGAACCTCTCCCCGCCCCTCACCCGTTGGTCCGGCAAGGAGAACGCCATGCCCACACCAGAGGACCGAAACGACGAACCCATCCACTATGATGCCGACTAGGTGCGCGGGCCGGAGATCATCCTGACCAAGCGCCGCAACCGGGCGATCTTCATCGCCGGGCTGGTGGGGTTTGCGCTGCTCGCGCTGGTGTTCGGGCTGTTGGGTTAGGGGAGCCTGACCGAGAGCCTTGTTCGGCTTTGCGGTTTTTGTTTTGCGCCCTCAGGCGCCGGGCGGAGCGCATCCGCGCTCCTTGGCTTCGCGCCATAAGGCGCGGCGCGCGGTCGCGCTTGCGGTCCGCTGGGCGCGGACCGGGACACTCCCGGCAGATGGATTGCGGATATTCCCCGAACCATTGGGGCGGTCTTGCATTGATCCGGTATGGCCGACGAAACCTCGCTCTACCTGATCTGGCACGAACCCGGGGCCGCTCCTTCCCAGCCGCTCGACCTGCATGGGGACGGGCATCCGCTGGCAGAGGGCCTCTGGCTGGTGCGCTCCGCCCTCACCCGCTCCAAACTCTATCACCGGATCAAGTGGCAATTGCCCGAAGGCACCGCCCTCCTCTGCGCGCCGCTGGCGGACGAGCCGGAGGGCTGGCCCAAGTTCAAGGGGATGGAAGCAGGCGCGCTGGCGTGGCTGAAGGGGAACTAGCTTAAAGCGCCAGATCGAAAGCGTTTTCCTACACGTCATTGCGAGCGTAGCTAAGCAATCCATAGACCATCGCCATGGATTGCCGCGTCGTCTGCGGCTCCTCGCAATGACGGGAAGCAACATGACTGAACCGACCCGCAAGATCGCCCGCCAGGCCACCTCCGCCGTCGCGCATGTCGCGCCCGAGCCAGCTGCGGACGATCCGCTGCTCGGTTTCGCGCCCTATCTCCACATGCAGCCGCGTTCCAATTCTATCACACCAACGCTCCAGCGGCGCTTTGTCGCCAGCCTTGCGGCCACAGGGATCGTCACGCAGGCGGCGCTCTCCATCGGCAAGAGCATGGAGGCGCTCTACAAGCTGCGCAACAAGCCGGGCGCGGAGGGCTTTGCGGCGGCCTGGGATGCGGCGCTGGAGCGCGGGGTGCAGCGGCTGGAGGACAGCGCGCTCGCCCGCGCTATCCAGGGCACGCCCGTATGGAAGACCGATGGCGACGGCGGCCTGATCACCTATGGCACCAAGCATAACGAGGCGTTGGTGATGTTCTTCCTGCGCAACCGCCGCCCTGAACGCTATTCCGAGCATATCCGCCCCGGCCACCCCGTCTATGAACGCATCCGCCGCGAAGTGCTGGCGAGCCTGCCCGCCCGTACCGACGGCGCGCAGGGTCAGGCCGAGGAAACCCGCGAATGCGCCCTTTCCCGCCACTTCGCCGACCGGCTGGCGCGGGAGGCTGTGCGTGAGGACGAGCGCGACAGAGCGCTGCCTGAGCCGGGCGACGATTAGACCTCCCCCCGCGCCGTAGCGCTGCTATGCTGCCCCCGTCATGATCACCCCGATGCCCGACATCATCGAAACCCGGCTGGAGAACGGCACGCCCGTCTGCCTGCGCCGCGTGACGCGCGATGACGAGGCGCGCATCAGGCAGGGCATCGCACGGATGAGCCCGCATTCGCGCTATATGCGCTTCTTCTCCGGCGCCTCCACCCCGCCCGACTGGGTGATCGACCGGCTGCTCGATGCCGATGGCGACATGCATCTCGCCTGGGGGGCGATCGACACATCCGACGCGGAAGAGCCCGCGATCGGTGCGGTCCACGCCTTCCGCGATGCCGAAGACCGCGGGTGTGCGGAGTTTTCCGTGGGCATACTCGACGAATGGCACGGCATGGGACTGGGCAAGATCCTCACCGCCACGCTGCTGCACGAGGCGCGAGCAGAGGGCATCGCGCGCTTCAGCATGGACACGCTGGCGGAAAACCGCAGCGCCATCGCCTTTGCCCGCCTGCTGGGCGGCGAACGCAGCGGATCGGACGGCACGGTGCTGTCCTATACGCTCGGCGTGGACGAGGCTCTGGAACGGCTGGAAGCGGCCGGCGATCCGCCGGGCATCGCCGCGGTATATGCGGCGTTTCGGGGCTAAACCCGGTTGGTCAGGCCGATAGAGAGGCCAACAGCTTCCGCAGCATGAGCAGGCCGACATGGCGCGGGGAAGGAATCCGATATTTCGCTTCATCCCTGCTGCGCCGGTGATATAGTCCAGGCACCTGAGTGAGGGGAAGAACGATCAACAAAACAATGCCTTCCGCCGTGCATCCCGCAATCCTGTGGGGACTGCGCATCGTTTCCGTGATCCTGATCGGAGGCGTATTGCTGAGCACCAGTGATCTGAACCAGTGGTGGATTCGCATGTGGGATTTCCCCCGCGTGCAGCTGGTCGCGGCGATGGTGCTGCTGGGGCTGATCATGTGGCAGGTTGATCGTGGCTGGAGGCCCTGGCTGCCGCTGGCCATGGCGGCGCTGACGCTGTGGCAAATCTATCGCATCTACCCCTATACCCCGCTTTCCCCGACCACGGTGGCGCAGATGGACGTCGATACCGAACCGGGCGATGCGTGCTTCTCCGTCCTTTCGCTCAATGTCCTGCAGAAGAACCGCGACTATGGCGCGACGCTGGATCTGATCGAGCGGACCGATCCCGACATGCTATTGCTGATGGAAACCGACCAGGCATGGCTCGATGCGATGCAGCCTGCGGTGGCTCGATACCCTACGAAACTCGAACGACCGATCGATAATACCTATGGCATGGCGTTCTATACCCGGCTGGAAACGCGCGATGCGATGATCCGTGACCTGGCGCAGGCCGATACGCCCTCGATATTCGCAACCATTACCGCAGGCGAACGCGATTTCCGCATGATCGCGCTGCACCCGCGCCCACCGCATCCCGGACAGGATACGGAGGAACGCGATGCCGAGCTGGTGGTTGCCGCCCGCCACGCCAGGGAATCATCCATACCCGTCATGGCCATCGGCGATTTCAACGATGTCGCCTGGTCGAACACCACTTCGCTGTTCATGAAAACTGGCGAGTTTCTGGATCCCCGCGTAGGCCGCGGCACCTTCGCGACTTTTCCGGCGAACATGATCTGGCTTGGCTGGCCGCTCGATCACCTGTTCCTGACCGACGAATTCCTGATGCGGGAGATGCAGGTTCTGCCATCTGTCAATTCCGACCACCGGCCGATCATCGCGAGGCTGTGCCTCGACCCCGCCACCGCACGCGCCGTAAATGACGGAGCGGAAGACGCCGATGCGGATGACCGCGAGGAATCCCGCGACGTGATGGAGGAGTACAAGGAAGACGCCGTCGAAGACCAGGCACAGGGGGAATAAGCGAAGAAACCCCGGGCCGGTCAGGCCGAAAGGAAGGCCACCAGCGATTTCACCTTTTTGGTGCGCCATTGCGGCGTGGGGGCGACGAGCCAGTAGGCGCGCGTGCCCTGTTCCGGTCCATCGAGCACTTCTAGCTGCCCTGCCTCGATCGCTTCCTTGGCGAGCAGTTCGGGCAGGATCGCCTTGCCCAGCCCCGCCATCGCGCCCGAGAGCGCCTGTCCGGCATTGCTTACCGTGACATGCGCCTGCACGCCGTCCTGCAGCGGCAGGCCCCAGTCGATCCACTTGTCCGGCGCACCCGGCGCGGCCACCGTCACCCGGCGCGCGGCGGCGAGTTCGACGCCCTGCAAATCGCCCGGGCCATCGACCAAGCGGATCGCGCAGTCGAGATTCGCTTCGGTGAAATCGGCATTCTCGTCCGCCACGAAGGCAAAGCGGATGTCGGGATTTTCCTTCGCGAAGGCGGCCAGCCGCGGGGCGAGCCACTGCGCATAGAATTCGCGCGGGCAGGCGATGGTATAGCTGTCGCTGGCCTGTCCCGCCTGCATGGCGGAGACGCTTTCCTCGAACTTGAGGAAGCCTTCGCGCAGAGCGTCGAGCCCCGCCGCGCCTTCCTGCGTCAGCTCCAGTCCCTTGCTGGTGCGGCGGAACAGCACGGTGCCGAGGTGATCTTCGAGCGCGCGAATCTGCTGGCCGACCGCGGCAGGCGTCACCGCCAGCTCGTCCGCGGCGCGGGTGAAACTGAGGTGGCGGGCCGCTGCGTCATAGACGCGCAGGGCGTTGAGGGGCAGATGCGTGCGCTTCATGGTCTCACGCGTTTAGCAATGTTGCACCGCAAAACAAGATTGCGGCGGAATGATGATGCGAAAGGCAGGCTTAAAGCTCGGCTTCGAGCCACTGCTTGAGCTGTCCCTTGGGTGCCGCACCGCGCATGTGTGCCGCCGGTTCGCCGTTCTTGAACAATACCAGGTAGGGGATCGACTGCACGCCCATCTTTCCGGGTACGCCGGTGTTTTCCATGATGTCCATCTTGGCGATAGTCACCTTGTCGGCCAGCTCGTCCGAAAGTTCTTCCAGCGCCGGAGCGATCATCTTGCACGGCCCGCACCATTCGGCCCAGAAATCCACGAGGACGGGCTTGTCGCTATCGAGAACGTCTGTCTGGAAGCCTTCGTCGGTGACGTTGATCGTGGCCATGGGATACTCCTGAAGTCTGATGTCTTGCCCGTTCATATGGGCGCGGGGGTCAATTACTCAACGGTGCTCACAGGAAAGCTTTCCTGCCGATCCGCAAACGCGGCCTTGTAAGCGGCGAGTTTATCGGCAGGCAAGGCGATGAGTTGCGGCGTCTGGGTATAGAGCACGGCGGCCTCGACGGGGTACCCGGGATAGATCGCTTCAAGCGCCGCGACATAGGCGGCCATCTGGCGCATGGTGCTGTCGGGTATGGTGTCTATCGAGGTCGGCGGGCGGCGGGCGGTCTTGAAATCGACCACCACCACTTTTTCGCTGGTCACCAGCAGCCGGTCGGCCGTACCCATGACGACCTGCCCCTCGACCGTGGCGGCAAGCGGAATTTCCGCCAGCGCTCCCGCTCCGAAAATCTCGGCGAAGCCGGGTTCGGCAAGCACGGCAAGCGCGCGGGCGAGCATTTCCTCCCGCTCTTCCTCCGCCAGATCGGGTGCCTGATGGGCGAGCCAGGCACGCGCCCGCTCTTCGCGTTTATCACTCGTCACCTCGGGCAGGCGTTCGAGCAGCGCGTGGATCAGCACGCCGCGCCGCGCAGCCCCTGCCGCCACTTCGGGCGGGAGCGGCGGATCGCTGCCTTCGACCTCTCCAAGGCCCGATGGCGCAAGCGGACGCGGCGGGCGCGGCTCAGGGCCGACGGGTTGCCGCGCCCAGTCGGGCAGTTCCGAGACAGGTGCAGCCGCGCGCTTGTCCGTAGGCGATACGGAAGGCGCGCGTTCGCCCACTTCCCAGCGCGCCCCCCAGATCGGGTCTTCAAGCGCCGCATCGGCATCGAACAGCGCCGCCAGTCGCGCATACCAGCTGTCTTCATGCGGACCGTTCTTCGCATCGCGCGGGCCGAGCGAGCCGCCGATGAACAGCGCTTCCTCCGCGCGGGTCATGGCGACATAGAGCAATCGCCAATGTTCCTGCATCGAGCGTGCGGCATTCGCTTCCTCCACCGCGCGCACCGGGCCGACCTTTTCGTCCTTGGTCAGCGAAGGAAGCGGGATGACGTTGCTCTCGGCCGAGCCGAGCGGTGTTTCCTCCAGCGACAGATCGCCCGAGGCATCAGGACGGATCGCCGCATCGGCGAGAATCACGATGGGGGCCTGCAAACCCTTGGATCCGTGGACGGTCATCACGCGGACCTGATCCCCGCCCTCACCCGCTTCGCGCTTCAGCTCGCCATCGCCAGCATCGAACCAGCGAATGAAACCCTGCAGGCTTGCCACATGGCTGCTGGCACAGGCATTGGCCGCGTTGAGCAGTTCGTCCAACGGGTCGTTCGCCTCGCGTCCCAGTCTTGCAACCAGCTTGCGTCGTCCATCCATCGGGCCGACCAGAATCCAGTGCAGCAATTGCTGCGGACTGTCGAAATCGGCGCGGCGGAGAATTTCGCGCAAAGTGTGGACGGTCTGCACCACGAACGGTTCGTCCGAACCGCGCAGATGCTCCCACAACCGCATGCCCTTCTCGCGCCAGCCATAGGCGAGCAGATCTTCCTGGCTCCAGCCGACCAGCGGCGAAACGAGGAGGTTGGCAAGCGTGAGATCATCCAGCGGCTGCGCGGCGAAACGGATTGCCGCCATCAAATCCTTCACCGCCAGCGGATTGCCGAGCCTGAGCCGGTCGACACCCGCCACCGGCACGCCATGCGCATAGAGCCGTGCGACGATCAGCGAGGCAAGCTCGCGCCGCTTCTGCACCAGCACCATGACATCGCCCGCGCCTGCACGGCGGGGCCTGTCACCCTTGACCAGCGTAAAGCCTTCGCCCTTGGGATCGAGCCATTCGGCGACCTGCCGCGCGATCCGGTCCGCGATCAGCCGGTCATGCCGGGCGAGCCAGCCGTTCTTCTGCTCCCCGTCGTCATCTTCGCCCTCCGCAACGCGGACATCCTTCCACAGCGTGACGAGACCGGGCGTTTCGCTGCCGATATGTTCGCCATCGCTCTTCTCGAGGCCCAAACCCTGCGGCCCGATCGTACGGATCGCATCGTCGACGAAGCTGAGCACGGTCTGGTTGGTGCGATAGCTGCGCTCGAGGTCGAATTCGCGTAATCGCCCCGCATTCACATCGGCGCGCGCCTGTTCGGCGGCGAGGGCTGCGGCTTCCATTCGCTCACGGAAATAGTCGCGCGCTTCGCGGAAGTTTTCCGGGCTGGTGCCCTGGAAACCGAAGATCGCCTGCTTGTAGTCGCCAACGGTGAAGATGGTTCGCACGGCATTCCCATGCGCGCCCAGCCCGTCGAAATAATCGTCGGTCAGCGCCTTCACGATGGCCCATTGCGCGCGGTTGGTATCCTGCGCTTCATCGACGAGGATATGATCGAAGCTGCGGTCGAGCTTGTAGCGGATCCAGTCGGCCATCTGGCTGGAGGAGAGCAGCCGCGCGGCGCGGTGAATGAGATCGTCGAAATCGACGAGGCCTTCGCGTGCCTTGGCCTCTTCCCAGCGCCGGGCGAAGGCGCGGCCGGCGGTCAATTGCGGGGCGAGGAAGGCGGCGAGATCGAGCAGGGAGGCGCGTTCACGCACCTGTTCGACCCCCTCCAGCACGCGGGCGATATGAAGGCCGTAGGAGGGATCGACCTTTTCGAGATTCGACAGGCGGCTCGGCTCGCCCTTCTTGGTCAGCAGCGTGCCGAGGAACTGGTCGATCCGCGCAAGGCGTTCGCCCTCGCTCGCTGCCAGCCACCCGGAAGCGAAATCGGCATTGTCGAGACCCGTCTTGCTGCCCCAATCCGCATTGATGCGGCTGCAGGCAAGCAGGTCGGCGACAGGGAACACGTCATCCGAACAGGCTTCCGCCACCCAGCCTGCGTCCGCATCGACCGGGATACCCAGCAGGCGGCGCACCGGCTGATCTAGGCCAGTCTGCCAGCCCGGTTGGTCCCACAATTCCTTGTGGCGAGCGCAGCGCATGAGCCAGCCGAGCACCGCATCGGGGCCCTTGCGGCGGCTCATTTCGGCTACCGCCTCGCGAATCTGCGCATCGCCTTCGGCCAGCAAGTCGGAAAGCACGTCGCGGCTGAGCAGGTCGCGGTCGCGGTCTTCCATCGGCTGACTGCCGGGGAGCACGCCTGCCTCGCTCGGGAAGGCGCCCAGCAAATATTGGGCGAAAGCGTGAATCGTGTCGATGCGCAGGCCGCCGCCCGGGCAATCGAGCACGCGGGCGAAGAGCGAGCGGGCGCGGGCCTGCGTGTCCGGATCGATGGGCGCGCCGAGATGGCCCAGTTCCTTCGCCAGTTGCCCCGCGTCCATGCGTACCCAGCGCGCAAGCACCGCGTTGACGCGCACCGCCATCTCGGCTGCGCCCGCTTTGGTGAAGGTGAGGCAGAGTATCTGCGAGGGATCGGCCCCCGGCTGGAGCAGCAGCCGCAGCACTCGTGCGGAGAGCACCTGCGTCTTGCCCGTCCCGGCGCTGGCGGAAAGCCAGACGCTTTCCAGCGGGTTCACGCTAAGGCCTTGCGCACCCTCTAGGGGATAGACCTTGCCGCTCACGGGGCGTCCCCCTCATCGGCCTGGCGTGGGAGCCATTCCTCGAGCCGCATCAGCTGGTCATATGTGTCGTAGGCCGGATAGTCGGGATTCTCGCGCGCGGTGAACGGCGCATCGCCCTTAATGTATTTGCCGATGGCTTCGCCAAGCTTGGCGCGGGTCAGTGGGAGGAATTCTTCCGGCTCGATGCCGCTACGCTTCTTGCCCATCTTGAGTGGCACCTCGACATAGCCGAAGCCGTGCGGGTTATCGTCCTTCGCGCGGCCTAACGACCAGTATTCATACGCGCCCGGCTGCCCCGGCGCCTCCGTGAAGCCGTCCTGTTCGGCGATCAGCCCGAGGATGCCGAGCTGGAGCGCGAAGCCCTGCTCGACCATGCTCGCGCTGGGCGGTTTGCCGGTCTTGTAATCGACAATGGCGAGGCTGCCGTCCTCCAACCGGTCGATCCGGTCGGCGCGGCCGTGGACGAAGACATCCTCGAAATGCATCGAGCCCTTCGCTTCGACCGCCAAAACCTTGCGATCCGAATAGCTTGTGACAGTTTCCTCGATCCATTCGAGTGCCTTCTGCAGGCGCGGCTGCCACAGGCCTCGGACCAGCGGATCGGCGTTCTCCTCGTCAAGCACCTGCTTCATAATCGGCGCGATCCGCGCTGCGGGGTCGGATTTATGCGCCTTGTGCCAGAGCTCTAGGATTTCATGCGCGATATTGCCCTGCCACAGCGGGTTCGGATCGGCATCGAGCGCATCCAGATCGGACAGGCCCATGATCTTCTGCGCGAAGAACTGGTATGGGTCGCCCAGCAGCCTATCGAGCGCGGTGGCGGAAATGTCCACGTCGCGCTGCTGCGGAGTGGGCCTGGGCATGGGGCGCGGATAGTCGGGAGCCGGCTCGGCACGGGTCATGGCGCGAGCGAGCGCGATAATTTCGCTGTCCTGATGGCGGGGCAGGAGGTCGCCGAGCAGCGCTTGCACGCGCAGGAGAAAACGGCTGGGAATAGCAGGGCCGCCCTCGTCGCGGTTCGATCGGCTCAGGACCACTTCGGGCGCACCCATCGCGCCCGCCAGGTCATGCGCGGATAGGCCGATGCGAAAGTCCCCACCCGGCACCCCAAGCGCACGCAGGACCGGCGGGGCGAGCAAGGCATCGATACTCCCGCGTGCGGGCCACACCCCCTCGTTCAGGCCGGCACAGATCACGAGGTCCGCCCGGTTCATCCGCGCTTCGAGCAGGCCCAGCACCTGCACCCGCGCATGGCCGCCATAGGGCGGGCGTACCGCACGCTCTTCCATTGCATCGGCAAGCACCGCGGCGACATCGCGGGGGGCGACGGCAAAACCGGATTCGCGTGCGTGGAGGCGAAATTCCTCGACGAACCCGGCGAGCGTGCGGCCATCTTCCTGCGCCCAGAGCTTTTCGCCGCACAGCGCCTCGGCACTGGCTGCGAGCGTATCGATCAATTCGGCGAGGCTGGCGGGCGTTTCACGGTCGATCTCGACCAGCGGAACCAGCAGCTCCTCGGCAATCGCCCACCACTCGGCCATTTCGGGGTGGCGCTGGGTGAGCTTCGCAATCTCCGCGCGCGCCGGTTCGAGCCCGGGCGTGAGGCGCGGCCCGCGCAATTCACGCTCCAGCCTGCGCAGTCGCCGCAGCCAGATGCCGCGCTCCATCCCGCCATCGACCAGCGGGTGGCCGAGCAGTGCCATCAGCGGCACCGCCCGCGCGCCTTCGGCCATGACTTCGGCAGCGAGCAGGAAAGCACGGCCCGCGGCAGTGTGCGAAAGCGGACGTCCGGCGGAATCGTCGGCAACGATGTTCCAGCGCGCGAGGTGATGCACCACGCGCCTTGCAAGCGGGCGGTCGGGCGTAACCACGGCGACGCGCCTTTCCGGCTCTGCCAGCGCCTTGCGCACCAGCAGCGCGATCGCCTGCGCCTCCTCCTCGGGATTGGTGGCTTCCATGATCCGCACCCCCGAAAGGCGGCGCTTTTCGGGTGGCAGGTCGACCCAGACCTTGCTCGCTTCGGGAGGGAGGAACAGCGCAGAGATCGCATGGCTGCGCTCGGGCGACGCAGCGGTCATGCCCTTGCGATGCCAGGGCTGCACTTCCTCGCGCGCCACGCCCATGCGGTTCAGCAGTAGTTTGAGGTGATACTGGGGATGCGTCACCGCATCCTCACGAGCGAAGGCGGTGTCTTCCGGCGTCGGGCGATCGCCTGCGCGGCCAAGCTCGTCCCACACCGCTGCATCCATGGTGAGATCGAAATCGGGAAGAATTACTGCGCCTTGCGGCAGTTCGCTCACAACCCGTAGCAGCTTGGCGAGTGCGGGCGCGGCGCTGGTGACACCTGCCGCGACGATGGGCGATGCGGGCGGGTTCGCCTTCCACGCCTCGCGCGCCTTGTCGAACAGGCGGTTGCGTCGCGCGGCGGCGTCGAGCACATAGTTTTCGCCCAGCCATGCCAGCCATTTGACCTGGACGTTGGCGAAGAGCCGGATCGAATCCTGCCAGTGCCTCGACAGGTCCGGGAAAATGCCGACGACCTTATCGTCAAGCAGTTGTTCCGGCCCGACATCCTCGACCAGCAGGCGGTCCATGGTCGCCCCTGCTTCGCGCGCCAGCCGCAGCAATGTCGCGCCCTTGGGAGCTTCTTCCCCCATCTCCTCCGCGATCAGGCGAGCAAGCGCGAACATGCGGCGCTGCGGGTCGATGGCGGGCGGTATTTCGCTAGCCCCCAGCGGATCAAGCAGTGGCCCGAGCGCCTCGTCAAGATCGAGATCGCCCACCACCGCCATGCGCGGCATCAACAGGCCCGCACGCCCCTCGTCTCCGGCGTGGCGAATGAAAGCCTCGGACACGGTGCGCCGCGCGCGGCTGCTTGGCAAAAGCAAGGTGAGCCTCGCCAACCCGAGTTCGGGATCGGAATAACGCGGTACCAGACCCGCGACGAGCGCATCGGCAAAGCCCCGGTGCGCGGCTATGGTATAGACACGCGGCCCGGCCCGCCCTTCAGCCACCCGTCAGGGCCTCTTCGGTCGGTCTGATGTGTGCAGGCGTGCCGACTTCGTACCACATGCCGGTGAAGGCGACGCCATAAAGGCGGCCTTCCCCGATAGCGCGGTCCCACAGGATATTGGTCGAGAACTTGCCCTCGGGCGCATCGCGCAGGAGACGGTGCGAAACGAGCTGGATGCCAGTGTAGATGAAGGGCGCGATGCGGCCCGGCAACTTGCGCGTAAGTCGACCCGCACCGTCCATGTAGAAATCGCCCGTACCGTCGAAATTCTTTGCCCGGGCATGCGTCACCACCAGCAGCAGCGCGTCCATCTTCTCCGGATCCCAGGCATCGGAAAGATCGGCGAAGGCATTGCGCGGCCCGTCGAGCCAGACGCTATCCGCATTGCAGGCGTAGAACGGATCGGGCAGCAGGCCGGCGTCATTGGCCTTCACCATGCCGCCGCCGGTCTCGAGCAATTCCTCGCGCTCGTCCGAAAAACTCACCGCCGGACATTTTCGTGGCTTCAAATGCGCTTCGATCGATTCGGCGAGATAGTGGACATTGACCACCGCCTTCTCGACCCCCGCATCCTCCAGCCGGTCGAGTGCACGGTCGATCAAGGGCTTCCCGGCGACGCGAACCATCGGCTTGGGCGTGGAGGCCGTGAGCGGCCGCATACGCTTGCCGAGACCGGCAGCCATCAGCATTGCCGTATCGGTGACAAGTTTGCTCAAGCGATCTCTCCACCATGGGCATCGCGAAGCGCCTGCGGGATATTCGCATCGAACCATGCAGCGACCGGCGCCATCGCCTCATGCGCAAGATCGCGCTCCATCGCCTTCCAGACGCGCGGGATCATGTCGAGATAACGCGGTTTTCCGTCACGCTTGTAAAGCCGGGTAAAGATGCCGACGATCTTGGCATTCCGCTGCGCGCCGAGCCGCGCGTAATCGGCCTCGAAATGCTCGCCGGGATCGGTCGCGGCGCGATAGCGGCATAGCATGTCGTGTTCGAGCTGTTCGGACACGTCCCGCCGCGCGTCCTGCAGAAGGCTGACGATGTCATAGGCGCGATGCCCTACCAGCGCGTCCTGGAAATCGATCAGTCCCTGTTCGCCAGCCAGCTTGCCCTCTTCGAGCAGCATGATGTTCTCCGCATGATAATCTCGCAGGACCGTGACGCCCGGGTCCTGCCGCGGGAGCATAGGCGCGAGCGCTTCCTCCCATGCTCTGGTCCAGCCCGCTTGATCGACACTCAGGCCGGCCGCAGGGCAGTACCATTCGGTAAACAGCGCCGCTTCGCGCTGATAGACCGCCATATCATAGGGCTCGAACGGGCCGGACGGCAGGCGGTGAAGCTGGACCAGCGCATCGATCGCCTTGGCGTAGATATCGTGTTCGTCGCCGGGGTGGTCGTCGATCCATTCTTTCATCCGCGTGTCGCCGAAATCTTCCGTCAGCACCCAGCCATTGGCGGCGTCCTCGCGGTAAATCTGCGGTCCGCGCATGCCGTTGTCGTTCAGCCATTTCGCGACATGCAGGAAAGGACGGGGATCTTCATGCGGCGGCGGCGCATGCATCAGCATCGCGCTTCGGTCGCCCCTTCGGATGCGGAAATATCGGCGGAAACTGGCATCCCCGACCAGCGGGGCGATTTCGGCACCTTCCCAGCGGCTTGCACCGAGAAAGCCGTGAATGTCTTCGAGTAACGCGTCGCTCATGGGATGCGGCTTTGCCAAGCCTCGCCCGGCTTCACAATGGCCTGCCTGCCCTCGCCCACCGTTTCCAGCGCAATTGCGAGACAAGTCGGCTCATGCTCGAAACCGCCCGCATGATCAGGCCATTCTGCGATCAATACGGCTCCCTCGCGGTAGTCGTCGAGGCCAATCTCCTCGGCCTCCGATGGATGCTCCAGCCGGTAAAAATCGGCATGGACCAGTGGCACCGGCAGATTGTCATAAGTCTCGACGATGGTGAATGTCGGTGACGGCACTTCGCCTTCGTGCCCGAGCGCGGCGATGATCGCGCGCGCCAATGTCGTCTTCCCCGCTCCCAGACCGCCGGAAAGCGCCACCACGTCGCCCGGTTCCAGCCTGGCAGCTATGCGCGCACCGAATTCCTGCATGGCGGCAAGGTCGGGAAGAGGAACCGTCACGGCAGCGTGATCGTCGCCGTAGTGCCGGCATTCTTGCGGGACTGGAATTCGAGCGTTCCGCCATGCGCCTCGATCAGCTGGCGCGCGAGCGGGATGCCGAGGCCATGGCGGCGTTCGATGCCCTTGCCGTCGGCGCTCATACGGATGCCCTCGAGCGCGCGGGCAAGTTCATGCTGGCTCATCCCCTCGCCATTGTCGGAAATCGCGATGCGATTGAGCCCGCGCCGCTTGGCAATGTCGATCAGGATACGCCCGCCGCGGGGGGTATGCGTGATGGCATTGTCCAGCAGATGGCCGATCGCGCGTTGCAATTGCTGGCGATCCGCCTCGACCACCTTGTTCGCGTTTCCATTGAGGTCCAGCGTGAGCCCCCCGCCGAGTATCGCCTGTTCGCGCTTCCTGACGATCTGTTCGATGAAAGGCAAAAGTTCGACCTTCGTCTTGCGCAAGGGCATCAGGCCGGCTTCCGACTGCGAGAGATCGAGTACGTTTTCGACCTGTTCGGTAAGCTTGCCGACCGAAGTGGTAATCGCCTGGACATATTCGCGAGCCTGCGAACTGAGATCGCCCGCGATGCCCTGTGCAAGCAATTCCGCGAAGCCGCCGATCGACGTCAGCGGCGTGCGGAATTCATAGGACATGTTGGCGAGGAAACGGGTCATGACCGCATCGGCCTCTTCCAGAGCCCGGTTGCGTTCGCGCAGCGCCTCTTCGGCCTGCTGCGAGGCGGTCACGTCGAGCACTGTGAGCAGGCCGTTGCCGTCCGGTAGCGGCACGCCGGCATAGGTCAGCGTGCGACCATCGGCGAGTTCGATGCGTCCATCGCGCTTCTTGCGGTCGAGCGTGGCTGCGCGGATCGTCTGTCCGATTTCGGAAATAGCCTTCGGATCGGCAAGCTGCTTGGCGATTTCCGCAAGCAATTGCTCGGCCTGCGGGTGGCCGTCCAGCACTTCGCTTTCCAGCCCCCATGCGATGGGGAAACCGCGGTTCCACAACTCCAGATGGCCGTCGGGCGCAAACACGGCCAGCGCTTCGAACAGGCTGTCGAAGGTTGCCGTGCGCGTGCGCAGCAGCGTGTCGCGCGTGGCCGAAAGGGCGAGCTGTTCGGTGCGGTCTTCCGCGATCAGAACGAGGCCGCCATCCGGCAGCGGCTGGGCGACGATGCGCAAATGGGTGCTGTCCGGAAGCGGCCAGTTTACCTCCTCCGGCTCGTCCATGAGGAACCACTCGGCCATTTCCTTGCGCCAGGCGGGAAAATCGCGGACCTCGGGAATCTTTCCGTTCTCGCGGGCAATCGTCAGCATCTGGTCGAAGCGGATACGTTCGGACACGACGCCCGGTGGCAGCGAGAAAACCCGGTGGAACGGCTGGTTGGCGAAGCTCATCCGTTGCTGCGCATCGAACTGCGCCACACCGATGGAAAGCTGGTCGAGCATCGAGCGTTGGGCTTCGCGGAAGGCGCGGAATTCACGCGCCTGCTCTTCCATTTCCTCGATATCGATCGCGTATCCGGCGATGCCTTCGCCCATCAGCGGCAAATCTGTGACTCGCACCGTGCGCCGTGCATTATTGATCGTAGCGGACAGGATCCGCTCGATGGGCTGGCGGCGGTCCGCAGATTGCTGAGCGACCTGTGCCGCGGTGCGTCCACCCACTTTTTCGACCAGTTCGATCTGTTCGGCAACGACCTGATCCGCGCTTTGCGCGCCGACCGCTTCGACATAGGCCTTGTTGACAAGGCGAAGCTGCATATCCCCGCCGCGGAACCACATTGGCATGGGCGCGGCCTCGATCAGCCCGACCAGGGCGCCGAAATCGTCGCGCGCGCGGGCCGCCTCCTCGCTCAGGCGGGCAAGCTCGTCTTCGGTTTCGGTAAAATCGAATACCCAGATAAGCGCCGCGCCACTGGGCGAGACGGCGGGATCGGCCAGCGCGCCGCGCAGGGCGAGCGATTTCTGCGAGCCGGGCGGGCGCAATGCCATCTTGAACGGCCTTGCACTCTTCTGCGTGCGGCGGACATTGGCGGACAGGCGTTCGACCTGTTCTTCGGAAAGGCCCATCCCCTCGGGACCGGCCAATTCGCTGAGATATTCGGGCACCTTGTCGAGACCAATCCACCGCGCGAAACGGTCGGGTGCCTCGATCCGCCCGTCCACCCGCACCAGCAGCGGGATGGCGGGGCCTTCCTCGACCATACGGGAAAGGCGCCTGGCCGCCTTGCGATGCGCCTCGGCCTTCTGCGTATCGCGGCTCGCCTTGAGCATCAACGACACCGCCCAGCCGGTCCACAGCGCAAGCAGCACGCCGATGACGGGCAGGAATATGGGCGAGATTTCCATTACGTGCCAGCTATTCTGCCAGCGTCACGGATGCAACCGGAATGCTGGCGGCCCCGCGATGGCAGGGCCGCCAAATCCGACAGATCAATAGCGGTAATGTTCCGGCTTGAACGGACCTTCGACCGGCACGCCGATGTAATCCGCCTGTTCCTGGCTGAGCTTCGTCAGCTGGACGCCGAGCTTGTCGAGATGGAGCGCAGCCACCTTCTCGTCGAGCTTCTTGGGCAGGACGTAGACGTCGTTCTCGTATTCGTCGGTGTTCTTCCACAGCTCGATCTGGGCCAGCACCTGGTTGGTGAAGGAGCAGCTCATTACGAAGCTGGGGTGGCCGGTGGCGCAGGCGAGGTTCACGAGACGGCCCTTGGCCAGCACGATGATTTCCTTGCCATCGGGGAACTTGACCAGGTCGGTGCCCGGCTTGAGCTCGGTCCATTCGTAATTGTCCAGCGCGGAGATCTGGATCTCGCTGTCGAAGTGACCGATGTTGCACACGATGCTCATCGGCTTCATCGCCTTCATGTGCTCGGCGGTGATCACGTCTTCATTGCCAGTGGTGGTGACGAAGATGTCGGCCCGCTTCACGGCCTCTTCCATCGTCACGACTTCATAGCCTTCCATCGCCGCCTGCAGCGCGCAGATCGGATCGATTTCGGTCACAAGCACGCGCGCGCCGCCATTGCGGAGCGACTGGGCCGAACCCTTGCCGACATCGCCGTATCCGGCAACGCAGGCAACCTTGCCCGAAAGCATGACATCGGTCGCACGGCGGATCGCGTCGACCAGCGATTCGCGGCAGCCATAGAGGTTGTCGAACTTCGACTTGGTCACGCTGTCGTTCACGTTGATCGCGGGGAACGGCAGCTTGCCCTGCTTGGCGAGGTGGTAGAGGCGGTGGACGCCGGTGGTGGTCTCTTCCGACACGCCCTTGATCGCCTTGACCGACTTGGTGAGATAACCCGGCTTGCGCTTGAGGAAATCCTTGAGCGCGCGCTGCATCTCGATTTCCTCGGCATTCTGCGGCTCGGGCATCGTTTCACCCGCTTCGATGCGCGCACCCCAGAGGGCGAACATGGTCGCATCGCCGCCATCGTCGAGGATGAGGTTGGCGGTGAGGTCTTCGTCAGCCTCGGTGGACCAGTCGAAGATCTTGCCGACATAGTCCCAGTAATCGGCCAGGCTTTCACCCTTCACTGCAAAGACCGGGATGTCCTGCGCTGCTATGGCTGCGGCGGCATGGTCCTGCGTCGAGAAGATGTTGCAGGTCGCCCAGCGCACTTCGGCGCCCAGCGCAACCAGCGTTTCGATTAGCACGGCGGTCTGGATGGTCATATGGAGCGAGCCGACGATGCGCGCGCCCTTGAGCGGCTGCGCCGCGCCATATTCCTCGCGCGTGGCCATCAGGCCCGGCATTTCGGTTTCGGCGATGCGGATTTCCTCGCGGCCGTAATTGGCGAGGCTGATATCCTTGATGACGTAATCGGTGAACTGGGCCACGTAATGCTCCTGAAACTGTGCGACGCCATGCATGCGCCAATCGCGGCGTGCCCTAGCGATATGGCCTCCATGACGCAAATATAAAGATATCTTTATATGCTGGGTGGTTGTCGCACGCGTCACATGCCGTATATCGGGCACGGAACGGGAAGTTTACGAAAGGATATTGCGTGATGACGATTTCGGTGGGTGACACACTGCCCGACGTGAAGCTGGTCAAGGCGACCGCCGACGGGCCCGAACAGGTTCAATCTTCCGACTATTTCAAGGGCAAGACCGTGGCGCTGTTCGCGGTGCCGGGTGCGTTTACCCCCACCTGCTCCGCCAAGCATCTGCCCGGCTATGTCGAGAAGGCAGAAGAGCTGAAGGCGAAGGGGGTCGACGAAATCGTCGCCACCGCAGTCAACGATGCCTTCGTGATGGGCGCCTGGAACAAGTCGGCCGGCAGCGAGGACATCACCGTCCTGGCCGACGGCAATGGCGAATTCGCCAAGGCCACCGGCCTCGATACGGATTTCTCCGGCTTCGGCATGGGCCATCGCAGCCAGCGTTATTCGATGCTCGTCGAAGACGGCGTCGTGAAGCAGCTCAATGTCGAGGCACCGGGCGATTTCTCGGTCTCCAGCGCGGAGCACATGCTCGGCCAGTTGTAGGCCGCCCAACCGGCGCGGATTGCCGCCGACCGGGTATCTTATCGACAATCGCAGAGGGGCGGGCCGCATCGGTCCGCCCTTTTCGTTTGCAGGCCCAAGCGCTCCCGACATTCCGAGATCCACCGACACATCGACCGCGCAACGCTTCTCCCAAACCCGTGACCTTTCACAGGTTTCCTTGTTTTTCAAGATATTGGCGGCGTTTTTCGCGAAGGCGATGTGACTTTTCAAAATGGGGCCGGTCCATGTCCTGTTCTTTGCGTGTGCCAAGGTTCGCGGCAGCGCGGCACACTGGCCGCACGCAACTTCGGCCCATATTGCCAAGCCTCAAAATCCTGGAACAGGCCCCGCATTACCGCGGGGCGCGCGTGTAGGACAGAGGCGTCAGACGGCACAGCTGACGGACGGCGATCCACGCTTTGCGCCCTCGCCGGTTCTGCTAGCCGGAAGCGAAAACACCCACCGCATAACCCCGTCGCCCCGAGCCTGACCCGGGGCCGGTGCTTCACTTCAATCCTGCCGACGAAAAGAAGCACCACCCCGGATCAAGTGTGCTTTGCACAGCTTCGCTTCCCGGGGTGACGTATGGTCTGCTTTGGGGTGTATTCCGTTGAAAAAGTCCCCGCTGGCTGCGCTGGTTTAAGGTTCTAGATCGAGGGCGAGTGAGGCCGATGCCTCTCTCAGGCGGTGGCGAGGCCCGGCATGGGCCGCATCTTGGCCAGTTTCCGTAGGTTCTGGGCTGCGGCGGCGAGGTGGAACTCGTCTTTTGCTCCGTTGGGACCACGCAGACGCAAGCGGTCCAGCTTCAGGATCCGCTTGAGGTGCGCAAAGAGCATTTCGACCTTCTTTCGCTGGCGGCATGAGACGAGATATGCGTCACTTTTGGAGATATCGCGTGCCAGGTCGCGTGCGCCTTCGTGGACCGAGCGCACGACCTTGCGGGTCGCCGTGCGGGGTGCGCAGCGCTGCTTGAGATTGCATGCCTGACAGTCCTTCTGGCTCGCACGGTAGCGGATGAAGCCATCGGCATTGGCCAGCGGGCGCGGGGCCTTGAAGTTGCGGTTGGATGGTCTCAGCCGCTTTCCGCCAGGGCAGAGGTAACTGTCGTCCTCGGCGTCATAGGTAAAGTCGGACCGCGCGAGGGTGCCGTCGCTGCGTGCAGACTTGTCGAACACGGGGATATGGGGCTCGATACCCTTGTCCTCGACCAGCCAGGCAAGGTTCGGCGCCGAGCCATAAGCAGTGTCGGCCACGAGCTTCTCGGGCCACAAGCCAAAGCGTTCCTGCGTTCGCTCGATCATCCTTCGCTGCGCAAGCACCTCGGCCTGCCGCACCGATGTCGTTGCCTCCACATCGACAATCACCGCGTGATCGAGGTCGATCAGATAGTTGGTGGAGTAGGAGTAGAAAGCCGCATCGCGCGTCGCCGCAGTCCAGCGCGCCGCTGGATCGGTCAGGCTGACCCGCTTCGGCTCGACAGGCGTTGCTCCGCCGAAGGCTGCATCATCGAGCACCTCGAGATACTCAGCGACCGCACGACCGACAGCTTCGGGCGGGAGCCCCTCTTCTCCCGGTACCGAACGCTGGCGGTGGACATCGGCGCGGATCAGGCTCGCATCGACCGCGAAGCCTTCTGCTCCCACCAGTCCTTCTCTCATGCAGCGCTCGACGGTCATCTCGAACAGCTTGCGCAGCAGGTCGCTGTCGCGGAACCGGCCGTGCCGGTTCTTGGAGAAGGTGGAGTGATCGGGCACTGACCCATCGAGATCGAGCCGGCAGAACCAGCGATAGGCTAGGTTGAGGTGCACCTCCTCGCACAAGCGGCGCTCCGAGCGTATGCCCATGCAATAGCCAATGAGGAGCATCCGGATCATTAGCTCAGGATCAACCGAAGGCCGCCCGGTCGAGCTGTAGAACGGCTTCAGGTGCTCTCGGATACCCGTCAGATCGACGAACCGGTCAACCGAGCGCAGCAGGTGATCCTGCGGCACATGATCCTCAATGCGGAAGCTGTAGAACAGCGCCTCCTGCATCACCGTCCGCTCGCCCATCATCAGTCAGTCTCCGCGTGGTTGCAGAAACACTGGAGCCGAAGGCGTGCAGAGCACAATCAATAGTTTAGCACCGCTGCAAGAGGGAGTTTTTCAACAGAATAGCGTCGTAAACGGACAGTCCGCAATCGGCCCCGCGCCCCGCCTCTTCAACCATATCCCATCAGCTTCAGCACCTCTTCGCGGCTGCGTGGATCGTCGAGGAAGGTGCCCATCATGCGGCTGGTGACCATGCCGACGCCGGGCGTGCGCACGCCGCGGGCGGTCATGCAGCTGTGCTGGGCATCGATGACCACGGCCACGCCCTGCGGCTTGAGATGTTCCCAGATGCAATCGGCCACTTCGGCGGTCAGCCGTTCCTGCACCTGCAGGCGCCGGGCAAAACCGTGGAGCACGCGGGCCAGCTTTGAAATACCCACCACCCGGTCATTCGGCAGATAGGCGATGGCCGCCTTGCCGATGATCGGCGCCATGTGGTGTTCGCAATGCGACTGGAACGGGATGTCTTTCAGAAGAACAATCTCGTTGTACCCGCCGACTTCCTCGAACACACGGTCCAGGTGCACGGCGGGATCCTCGTCATAGCCGACGCAATATTCCTTCCACGCACGCGCGACGCGCTGGGGCGTATCGAGAAGGCCTTCACGGGTCGTGTCGTCCCCCGTCCATTCGATCAGGGTACGGATTGCATCCTGAACGTGCTGCGGCACGGGCGGTTTGCCGCGGGGATCGTCCTCATCGGGTCCTATAAGGCTACTCACTTGCCGTTTTTCCTCCTGAACCTGGAGCGAAAGCGCTCGAGGCGGGATCCCTTGCGGAAAAGACCACCCTTTGCAAACGGCTCGAACATATCATCCGGATGTTCGGGGTCGAGCAATCCGCTTTCGGCGAGCTTTTCTTCGGCGCCATTGAGCTCCGGTGGATGATAGCGGAGGAGGTTGCGCCCGTCCTCGGTAATCGAATGATCGATGACGGCCGCCATCGAACCGTACCGTTCGAGCAATTCGCCGATCTCGCCTTCGTCCAGCCCGCAATGTTCGGCCAGCAAGGACAGGCGGATCTTCTCGATCGCCGCGGAGGCATGCTCATTGCCCTCGCGATCGCAGTCGACGAAGACATCGCATTCGCTGTCCAGCCCCATCGAACGGTTGTTCATATTTGCCGACCCGATGCGGAATATCCGGTCGTCGACGATCATTACCTTGGCATGGACGTAGATCGGTGTCGTGCCCGTGTAAGGGTTCCAGATGCTGAACCTGCCCTTGTGATCGGCTTCGGATATGCTCCTGACGAATTCTGCGCGCGCATGATCCATCGCCTGCTGTTCGAGCCAGCCGTCGGCATTGCGGGGATGCACGATAACGATTTCCGGCGGATCATCCTCGGTCATCCTTTCGCAGATGGCCTCGCATATGGCGCGCGAGGCGAAGTACTGGCTTTCGGCATAGATGAACTTCCTTGCGCGCCTGATGTGTTCGGCGAACAGATGCTCGATCTCCCTGACCGCTTCCCAGTCGCGATAGGCTGCGCGTGTGCGCGCTATGCCGATTTCCACATTCTCGAAGTCTGCTTTCAGACCATCGGGCCACAGACTGTCCTCACGCGCCTGGATCGGCAGGAGCGGCGTGCCTCCGGCGCGGATCCATCGATCGCGCCCCAGATCGCTCAATGCGTCGGCGATTTCGCCTTCCATCATCATGGATGCATCGTGCCAGGGTCCATATTCGTGACCGTTCGGCGTAGTGCGATGTTCGTCCGTTTCCTTGTGCTCGCGCGTGTCCCAGCGCTTTATCGTCATGTCGATCCCGCCGCACACCGCAAGCCGGTTGTCGAGAACGGCAATTTTCTGGTGATGGCTGCATCCGGTCGGGTGGGCGCTGTCGAACTTGAAGTCGATCCGGCGATGGCGGGCCCAGCGCACGAGATCCCACCACATCGATCCGCGCACCACGAATTTGAAAACCCCGAAGCTCCATTTCAGGATGCGGATTTCGAGCGTCGGCCGATGCCGCACCAGCCAGCCGATGAAGCTGCCAAGGCGAACGGGATATTTGTCCGTGTAGCTTCGCTGCCACCAGCGCCGCCCTTCGGCCAGGTGGATGCGCGTGTCGAAATCCCAGCCGATCAGGAATATGCGGTGGCGCGCGTTCAGCATCGCGGCCTGCATGGCGGCGAAATAATCCGCCGCGTCGATCAGTACCGCTGCGCGCTCCACCTTCGCATAACGCCAGACGCTGGGCGATTCGCCGTCCTCAAGACGGGATACCCGTTCCGGATCGGGCGTTTCCTCGCCCGGCTTTTCGGCCCCCTCCTCCAGCATGCCTATTCCTTGGCATCCTCTTTCTTTTCGGGAGTGATCTCCGCCTCGGACTTCTCCTCTTTCTTGCGTCGCTCGAAGACCGAGCGCATGTGCTCCATGTCTTCTTCGGTCAGATGTTTGGCGAAATCGGGGAAGTGGTCCTGCTCTTCCTCGTCGATATGGTGACGATAGTCGTGGTCGAAGGTCTTGAACTTCGTCAGCCATCCGCCTTCGGACATATCGGTTGCGGCAAGATCGTTCAGCGCTTCCTCGATCTCGTGATGCTCGGCCACCGAATGCCGCGTTTCGTCCGTGGTCGGCGGCTTGCGCAGCATGGTCGAATAAAGCGCCTGCTCTTCGGCCGAAGCGTGGCTCTTGAGCTCCTTCGTCAGTTCTTCGAACAGGGATTTGCGCTCGCCGCTGTCGCCGCTCGTTTCAAGCAGCTTGTCGAGCAGGGCGCGATGCCTGTCATGATCCTGTTTGAGTCGATCGAAGATTTCCCGAGAGTCGGTCATTGATGCTGTTCTCCTTTGCATTGAGAACAGGCAGGGGCTCGCCGGGTTCCGCTGTTGCTTGAAGCGAGGTGCAGATAAGCTCATATCCCCGGCATGATGCACTCGAAAGACGGCCCCACCCCGGCGCAGATGCAGCAGATGGCCGAGGCGGTCGTCGCTTCGCTGCCGGACGAATTCCGTGTGCAGATGGGAGACATCGTGCTGCGGGTGGAGGATTTCGCGACGCCGGAGCAACTGGCGGCTGTGGACCTCGACGACAAATGGGAGCTGAGCGGGCTTTACGAAGGGGAGGCGCTGCCCGACCGGTCGATCTGGCAGAGCCACCGCATGCCCGCCCGGATCTGGCTGTTTCGCGAACCGCTGATCGCCGAATGGCGCGAAACCGGCGTGCGGATGGACGATCTGGTGCGGCACGTCGTGATCCACGAGGCCGGGCATCATTTCGGATTCAGCGACGAGGACATGCACGCGTTGGAACAAAGCGCGGACTAGGGTTTGCGCTTTGGAAAGGGGAAGGATTGGGCCGGTCGCTTCGCGCCCCCCCTCTCCGCCACAGCACGGCTTCGATTCCGAATTTCGAACTTTCCATACGGCAGAACCATTAAAGGCCACCCCTTTTGCAAGGGATGGCCTTTAATGGCGCGCCAGGAAGGATTCGAACCTCCGACCGCCTGATTCGTAGTCAGGTACTCTATCCAGCTGAGCTACTGGCGCGTTGGAGGGCGGCACATAGGCAGGTGCTCCGCCCTTGGCAACACCTAATCCGGCATTTTTGCAAAGAGAGATTGCACCAGCTCACGGTCGAGCGGCGGCTTGTCGAGAGCTTCGATCTGTCGCGGAGTAAACCAGCCGATCGTCCCCCCTTCCATCGCCCGGGGCTCGCAGCCGGGCTGGCGGCATGTGTAAAGAAGAATGACAATCGGGCATTCATGGGCCGCACCATCTTCCTGGGCGAATGCCGCGGGCGTCAGGCGATCCGCCTCCAGGGCTATATCGAGCTCCTCGCGAATTTCGCGGACCAGCGCATTTACCGGCGTTTCGCCGGTTTCGACCTTCCCGCCCGGGAACTCCCAGAGCCCGCCGTGATGCTTGTGCTTCGGGCGTTTGTGCATCAGCCAGCGTCCTTCGGCATCGCCAAGAGCGAGCGCGACAACGGGTGTCCATGTCGGATTATTTTCCAAAACGATCCTGCCTCGCAACTTTTTCTTAAGACCTGCCGGATTACCCAATGAGTGTCAGCTACGAATTGACATTGGGGGCAAGTCGAGTGGTCCATTTTCTGAAAAGACTGGAACGCGATGAAAACGGCGCCACCGCTGTCGAATACGGGCTGATCCTCGCGCTGATTTTCTTCGCGATAATGGGAGCAGTCGAAGCCTTCGGACAAGAGACGATTGAAATGTGGAATAACATTTCTTCGCAAGTCGGGTCGGCGGGAGATTAATTCCCATTTGGTCAAGAATTACGCCGATCCGGTTACGAATTGTCAACCAGTCGGCGTCAGAACGAGGATAGCTCAAGCCGTCTGGACGCGGCGAGAGTCGGGTACCGAAGACTGAACCAGGAGACTACACATGAAGTTCATCAAAAAGCTGCGCCAGAACGAAGAAGGCGCAACCGCTATCGAATACGGCCTGATCGCTGCTCTGATCGCCGTCGCTGCCATGACCGCCATGGGCGCTCTGGGCACCGAGCTTACCGAAACCTTCACGACCGTGAAGGATACGATGTCGACGGCGAACAACGCCGGCGTCTGATCGACTGGCCTAGCCAAAAAGAAAGGCGGCGGGGGAAACCTCGCCGCCTTTTCTCTTATTCGCCTACAATTCGCGACGAACAGTGCGTGATATTACCTTCCCCGCACCACGATCTTGACCTTCTGTCCGGCGCTGACGCCCTGGCCCGATGACAGGCCGTTGAGGACACGGAAGCGTTCTTCCTGCGCATCCGAATAGGCCATGCGGCGGGCAAGCGAGCTTACGGTGTCGCCGCGCTGCACCGTAACGACATCCAGAACGCGCGGCACCACATTTGCAGCTTCCTGCTGCGTGATGCGGCGCATGGAAGCGAACATCTGGTTGAACGTGCTGGCCCGGCCGGCCGGGGTAATCGCGAGGAAATGATAAGCCCGGTCGTTCGAGAATTCATAAGCGAAGACCGTCACGTCAACCTGCCCGCTGCTGCCGTTGACGCGCGCAGTACCATAAGCGGCAGGTAGACCGTTCACCGTCGTCGTCTGGATATTCGCCGGACGGATCTGTTGCTGCTGGCTCAGACCCGCAAAGACGCTGTTCACATAGGTCTGCAAATTGCCGTTATACTGGGCCATCGTAAACTGGGCTTTGCCGCTCTGGCCGTTGACGGTCACGGCAGTGGTGCCATTGACCATGTAGAAGCCTTGCGGTGCCTGGAAGGACAGGCGCAGATCCGGATGAATGAACTGGCGGCCCTCGACGATACCCTGTGCGGGATCGTCGCCATAGGTCAGCCCGTCGATCCGGCTAAGGAACGTGTCACGGTTGGTCACACCGGTCATGCCCTGTGCCCGGCTGAGGGCGGACTGCACCCGGCTGGCGGGATCGGGGTGGGTCGACGCCCATTCGGGCATCCGCGCATCGTCGCGTCCTTGCAGCCGCGCATCAAGCGCATTCTGTGCGGCCAGGCTGGCAAGCACTGTCGCCATGGCTCGAGGATCGTAACCGGCAGAATTCAGGTATTCGATACCCTTGACGTCGGCCTCGAGCTCCTGGCTGCGGGAAAACTTCAGCGTCAGCATCTGCGAGCCTTGCAGTGCGGCCTGGCCGATCTGCTGACCAAGCGGGTTGCTGCCGAGCAGCACGCTGGAAAGGATCGCCGCACCAACGCCGAGTAGTTGATTCTGCGTGGCAGTCTGTTGTCGACGCTGCGAATGACGCAGCGCGACGTGGGCGACTTCGTGGCCGAGTACGCCCGCCAGTTCCGCCTCGTTGTTCATCAGCGCGACGAGCTGACGCGTGGTGTAAACATAGCCGCCCGGAATCGCGAAGGCGTTGTTTACCGGGCTGTTGACGAGGCTTACCGTAAAGCTTTCCCGCGCATTGCCGAGACCGGACTGGACGGCGATATTCTGGCCGACCTGCTCGACATATTGTGCCTGCGGGCCGGTCATCGCGCCACCGAATTCCGCGAGCAGCTGCGGGTGCGCTTCCGCGCCGATCTGGGCTTCGCTCTGCGTGATCGGTTCCGATGCGCCGGGTATATTTCCGCCCCCGGGCAGGGCGGCACAACCCCCGAGAGCAAGCGATAGCGTGGCGGTCGAGGCGGCGGCGAGTGACTTGAAGCTGGGCATTTAGGTAGGCTCCCCTTTTTGCAGACGCACGGACAAATGCCCTCACGCCCGTAAGTTCTGTCTATGGAAGGAGAAACTTGGCGGGCGAACGCTTGTTCCCGTCGCCTGTCTGCCGATGTTCAGCCTGCGATCTGCAGGAAACGTTCCTCTCGCATGCGCTTCAGCTCATCGCCGGAGTTGCGCGACAACATATCGAGTTCTTCGCCGATTGCATCGCCAAGTGCCTTGGCCGCTGCCCGCGGATCGCGATGGGCACCGCCGACGGGCTCTTTCACGATACGGTCGATCACGCCGAGCTTTTCGAGGTTCTGGGCGGTGATCTTCATCGCTTCGGCAGCATCGGGTGCCTTTTCGGCCGTGCGCCAGAGGATGGAGGCGCAGCCTTCGGGAGAGATAACCGAGTAAACGGCGTGTTCGAACATCAGTACGCGTTCGGCACTTGCCAGCGCGACTGCGCCCCCCGAGCCGCCCTCGCCCACGATGCTCGCCACCATTGGGACAGGAAGGGCAAGGCAGGCTTCGGTCGACCGGGCGATTGCCTCGGCCTGTCCGCGCTCTTCGGCCTCGACCCCGGGGAATGCCCCCGAAGTATCGACCAGCGTGACGACCGGCAGGCCGAAACGCCCGGCCAGTTCCATCAGCCTGATCGCCTTGCGATAGCCTTCGGGTTTGCCCATGCCGAAATTGTGCCGGATACGGCTGGCGGTATCGTTCCCCTTTTCGTGCCCGATCAGCACGACCTTGCGGCCATTCAGCTTCGCAAAGCCGCCCATGATCGCTTCGTCTTCGCCGAAGGCACGGTCCCCGCCCAGCGGCATGAATTCTTCGAAAGCATGCTCGACATAATCGCGAAAATGCGGGCGCGATGGATGCCGCGCGACTTGCGTCTTCTGCCACGGTGTCAGCGATTCGTAAGTGCTTTCGAGCAGCGCAGCGCTCTTCGCCTCGAGCCTTTTCAGCTCGTTAGAGATATCGACTTCGTCGCCTTCGGAAGCTGCCCGCAGTTCGGCAATGCGCTGTTCGAGTTCGGCGACCGGCTTTTCGAATTCAAGATAGGAAATCATCGCAAGTCCGCTAGTCGCTGCGGCGCAGCTGTGCAAGCGGGTGGCGCTCATTGACCAGCTTCACCAACCGTGAAGCATCCACATGGGTGTATATCTGCGTGGTGGCAATATCGGCATGGCCGAGCAGCGTCTGCAAGGCGCGTAAATCCGCCCCTCCCTCGAGCAGGTGTGTGGCGAAGGCGTGGCGCAGCACATGCGGGCTCAGCTTTTCGGGCGGCAGGTCAGCACGCACTGCCAGCTGCTTCAGCAACTGGTAGAGACGGATGCGCGTCAGGTGGCTGTTGCGCGATGGGAACAGGTAGCGTGAACCCGATGGACGGATCGCCAGCCATCGTCCGAGCGCGTGCCGCGCCCGTCTGCTGACGGGGACCAGCCGGGCCTGCCCGCCCTTCCCGGTCACGGTCAGGAAAGGTTCGTCCCGGGGGACGGCCGACAAGGGGAGCGAGACGAGCTCGGTCGCGCGCAGGCCCGAGCCGTAGAGAAGCTCTAGCATTACGAGCAGGCGCACGGCATCGGGACGGTCGCTCGCAGCCTCGTCTTCGGCGCGGAGGAACAATGCCTCGACCTGCGCATGGGTTAGAATCTTCGGCAATGGCCTGCGCGGCACCGGGCGTGGCAGGGCATGGGTCGGATCGTCCTCCCGTTCGCCCTCGTCCACCAGAAACCCGAAGAACTGGCGAAGCGCCGAAACCTTGCGCGCCACCGTGGAAGGCGCCAGCGAAGACCAGCCCTGTGCCAGTTTCGCCAATTGTGCAGGTGACGCTTCGGCCAGTTTCGCGCCCAGCATTTCTTCCGCCTGATTCAAGTCCCGGCCATAAGCGAGCAACGTGTTTCGCGCTGCTCCACGCTCTGCAGCGAGCATGGCGAGGAAATCGTCGATCCCGCTCACGCTAGGCGCGCGCGACCGCCTCCGCGGCGATCATCCGGGCCTCTGCTTCGAGCCCCACGCGATTGAGGGCCGACACGATTTGATAGAGATGGCGGGATGTCATCTGTTCCCAGCCGGTGCCCTGCATCCCCAATCCCGCGAGGATTGCGACCAGCGCCGGATTGTCGGCCTGTGCCGCCTTGTCGATCATCACCGTCCAGGCGGTCGGCGCCGAAAGGTTCACGCCGAGGCGGTCACTGTATTCGCCGACATTTCCGGAACCGGTCCGACCGAGCCCTGCGAGCCCGGCGAGCAACATGCGGGATTTCCGCTTGTTCGACGAATCGTCGTCATCGACGAATCCATCGAGCGCGCCATCGGAAACTTCGCCGCCATCGGGGTCGGCCAATGCGAGCAGCGCCCAACCGAGCGAACCTTCATCGACCACGTCAGTCCATCGCAGCGCATCGCGTTCAAGTCCGGCAGTCAGCATGGAGGCGATGAGGCGACCGGCGTCTTCTGCGAAGTCGTCGCTGGGCGTGAGACGCGCGGCTGCATAAGCGGTCAGGACCATGCGCCCATAATCCGCATTGTCTCCGCCCCAGACATCCTTGATCGCAGCCAGCCGGGCGGCGGGCGAAGGATCGACATAGGCGTCGCGCAGGCGCGTGGCAGTGGTCAGTCCGCCCCCCTCTTCGGCCTCTTGCCCGCGCTGGGCGTAAAGCTGCGAATAGAGATCGACCATCGCCTTGGACGAAAGAATACCCGAGGCTGCGGCAACTTCCGCGCCGCGCAACCTCTGGCGGACCGGCAGCGCAGGGATGAGTGCGGAGGATTTCAGGTAATAGGGATCGAGCGTTTCGGACAGGCCTTCGGGAATCGGCTCTCCCAAGGCGTTCGCGAGCGCAAAGCGCCAGGGGTTCATCTGATTGATGCCGTCCCATTCGATGGTCACTGCCCGGCGCCCCTGCCCGGCGGCCCCGGCAAAACGCTGCGCCAGCAGCACATCGATCCGGTCTTCCTCGGTCTGGTTCAGCAAGCGGCGCAGATCGTTCTGGGCGGAGGACGATTCGCCAGCGTAGGCGGCACAGATGCCCTCGAACATCGACCACTGAAGGCCCTCGCCATCGACGCCTTCGAGGCGAACGACGGGACATGCGCCGACGATATCCGCCGTGCCGAGATACGCGCCGAGGGCCGCGTTGGTCAGCGCACCGCTATATTCCGCCGTATCGACATCCTGCACCAAGGCGCGCGCCGCAGCATGTTCGCCCATGGTATTCAGCGTGCTCGCCCGGAGCGCCGCGAATTCGACCGGATCCATGCCCTCGGGCGCGTTGAGACGGCTGGCCAGCGCACGCCGGAGGAGAATATGCCCCCAGCGAGAGATCATCGGCCCTTCGGTCGCACCAAGCGCGGCCCGCACTATCGAAGCTGGCTGGCGCGCGAGAGAACCGGTAGGGAATCCGCCTTCGCGAGGTCCGATCACGCCGATTTCGGTTGTGGCCCGGCGGGCGGCGGGCGGAATGTCGTAGCGCGGCTTCAGGCCGAAGAGTTCGTCCAGTTCCTCGGTGGTCATCGCCTCGAGTTCGGCGACGGAGGGAATGTCTGACAGTTCGACATCCGTGGCTTCGATGGGATCGGATTCGACCGGCAACGGCTGTACCACCTCACCGCTTCCGGCAGGGGCGGCTGGCACGGGTGAGGACGCAGGCGCTGGAGTTGGAGCCGGTGCGGGTGTCGGCGAAGGACTGGGCGCGGGAGTATCGAAGCCCGGCGGCAGGATGCTTTCGGGCGAGCGCTGGGCGAGGACCACCGTGGAAGATAGCGCGAGCGCCGCGCCCGCCAGCAAAATGCCGCGCGTCATAGCGTGCCCTCCGGAATTTCCACCGGCTGGCTGATAGTCCGCAAGGGCTCCTCACCCCCGTCGATCCATGCGGCGATGAGGATTCCGACGATTACCAGCAATCCGACCCACAGAATGCCTGAACGTTTGACGGCCAAGTTTTTCGTATCCTCATGCAATAATCCGATGGCTTGCCCGCGCCCTAGCGCATCTATAGGCCGAGCGGCAATGAGCAACGCGCACTCTATGACCGGCAACGGGGGGCTCGCCGCTTCGGCAGGGCGGATCGACCGACCGCTGGTGCTCGTCGGCCTCATGGGTGTAGGCAAGACGACGATCGGGCGCCGGCTGGCGAATGCGCTGGACCGCAGTTTCGTCGATGCCGACGAAGAGATCGAGCGTGCAGCCGACCGCAGCGTTTCCGAGATATTCGAAGCCCACGGAGAGGCCTATTTCCGCGACGGGGAACGGCGGGTGATCGCCCGGTTGATGGAAGAAGGTCATGGCGTGATCGCCACCGGCGGCGGAGCTTTCGTGGATGACGAGACCCGGGCGCTTGTGCTGGAAAAGGGCATTGCCATCTGGCTCGATTGCGAACTCGATACATTGGTCGAACGAACGTCGCGCAAGGATACGCGCCCGCTCCTCAAAAGCGGTGATCCGCGCGCCATACTGCGCAGCCTCAAGGAAAATCGCAGCCCGGCCTACGCGCAGGCGCAAATCCATGTCGTCACGGACAATGGCCCGCACGAGGCGACGGTCAACCGTATCCTGGAGGAACTTGCCGCATGGCGCTGATACCGGTCGAACTGGCGGGGCGCAGCTATGAGGTGCGCATAGGGCGCGGATTGCTGGCAGATATCGCCAGCGAGGCCGCGCCATTCCTGCGCAAGACCAGGGTGCCGATCGTCGCCGATGCCAATGCGAAAGCGCATTGGGGCGCAGCTATCGAGCGTTCCCTGTCGGCGTCAGGGAAGGAGCCGCACTGGTACGAGGTCGAGCCCGGCGAAGGTTCGAAAAGCTGGGAAAGCCTGGCGAAGCTGACCGACTGGCTGCTGGCCGAAGGCGTGGAGCGGGGCGACCATGTCCTTGCGCTGGGTGGCGGTGTTGTGGGCGACCTCACCGGTTTTGCCTGCGCCATCCTCAAGCGCGGCTGCGGTTTCGTGCAGCTGCCCACCACGCTCCTCGCCCAGGTGGACAGTTCGGTCGGCGGCAAGACCGCGATCAATACGGCGGCGGGCAAGAATCTCGTCGGCGCCTTCCACCAGCCGTCGCTGGTGCTGGCGGACCTCGGCAGCTTGTCCACTCTCCCTGCGCGTGAGCTGCGCGCAGGTTATGCCGAAGTGCTCAAATACGGTGTGCTGGGCGATGCCGATTTCTTCGGCTGGCTGGAAGAACACGGCGAACGTGTGCTGGCTCTCGATGCCGATGCGCTGGAACAGGCGGTCGCGACCAGTGTGGGCGCCAAGGCGAACATAGTTGCGCAGGACGAACGCGAAACCGGCGGTGCGCGCGCGCTGCTCAACCTCGGACATACTTTCGGGCACGCGCTCGAGGCCGAAACGGGATTTTCCGACCGGCTGTTACATGGCGAAGCGGTGGCGCTGGGGATGGTGCTTGCGGCGCGCTACTCGGCGCGGCGCGGCGAAATATCGCTGGACGAGGCAGAACGCGTGACCCGCTCCATCGATGCGGCGGGCCTCCCCGCAGAGATTTCCGCCCTTGGTCTCCAGTGCACCGGCCTAAGACTTGCCGATCACATGCTCCACGACAAGAAAATGGATGCAGGCACCCTCCCCTTCATCCTACTGCGCGGGATTGGCGAGGCCTATCTGGCGCGCGACGTCGAGCTTGCCGACGTGGCATCATTTCTCGACGAACAATTGCAGGTGCATTGAGAAGCGCGATCATGGAAATCCGTGAAGCATCACTCGATGACGAAGAGGTCCGCGCGCTGATCGCCTTCCACCAGCAGGATATGGAGGAAATGTCGCCGCCGGGGACCAGCTATGCACTGGACCTGTCAGGACTATCGGGTCCGGAAATCACCGTTCTTGGAGCCTGGGAAGGCGACACGCTGATCGCCATAGGTGCCCTGAAACGGCTGGACGAGCAGTCGGCGGAACTGAAGTCGATGCGCACCCTGCCCGCACATCTTGGCAAGGGCGCCGCGCGGGCGATCCTCGAGGGACTGATTGCGCTGTCGCGAAACGAAGGCTTTCTCCGGTTGAGCCTCGAAACGGGGACGAGCGTGAAATTCCTTCCCGCCATCACCCTGTACGAACGCCACGGCTTTGCCCGCGGAGAGGCCTTCGCAGACTATGCGAACGGCTCCCACAACCAGTGCTACCACCTCGACCTGCAAGCCCCGTGAGGGGTCTTAGCTTGCGAGCGACTGAAGCCGCGTGACCTTTTCGGCGCCGACTGGTTGGTATTCGGCCAGCATCGCATCATGTTCGGCAAACAGCCGCTCGATCTCGCTCCGGCGTTCGAGCAACATATGTGCGATACCCGGCGCGAGACTTTCGCCATCCCCGATCTTGCCCAAAATGCTGGCGAGATCGCTGACCGTCGCCTCTTCGGGGGTTTTGAAATAGTGCCCCCGCGTATCGAAAAACCCTGTTCCCCTGTGTGCCATCCGATTGCTCCTGCATGTCCGTTCAACATGCGACTCGAAGGCTATCAGTATCTCCGCAGAGGCGAGTCGTTAAAAGCGCGTTTACCTAGAAGGCCCCGGGCAGGTTCAAATTCGCAAGATTCAGCTATGCAACCGCGCAAGCTGTTGCGCAGATATTTCATAAACGGAATGCCGCTGACGCCTATTCGAGTTCGAGAATGACCTCATCGACCGCAAGGGAGTCCCCTTCGGCGGCATTGATCCTGCCCACCACTGCCTGCTTCTCTGCGCGCAGGATGTTCTCCATCTTCATCGCCTCGACCGTGGCGAGCGGCTGGCCGGGCTGGACTTCCTCGCCCTCTGCCACATGGAGCTTCACCAGCAGACCGGGCATGGGACAGATCAGCATCTTGGAAAGGTCAGGCGGTTCCTTCTCGATCATGTGGCTGGCGAGATGGGCGATGCGGGTCTGGAGGATACGTAGGTTGTGCGTCGCACCGCGCGTGGTCATGGCATAACCGGTGCGCGTGGGCTTCAGCTGGATCGTATATATGTCGAGCGGTTCGGCATCCTCGCCCGTATCATCGCCGTAAAGTGCGACATCGATCATGCTTTCGCCGGGCGTGTACTGCATCTCGATAGTGACCTGCTCGCCATCGACGGTAAGCGCGTCCTCTTCGAGCCGGACATCATGGCTGGTCGAGCCGTCCTCACGCTCGCCGATGCGGATGGTCCAGTCGCCGGGAGCGTAGAGATCGTCAGACAGCTGCCCTTCGATCCGCCGAGCCCGGTCGGCGTCGGCAGTGGCGATCACGCCGCCTACGGCAGCCAACACACGGGTGAGATCACCGCTTGCCGGGGCTCCTTCGAAGCCTTCTGGATATTCCTCTGCAATGAAGCCCGTGGTCAGCTCGCCCGACCGGAAACGCTCGTGCTGCACGATCGCACTGAGGAAATCGACATTGTGGCCCAACCCTTCGATGCGAAAGGCATCGAGCGCGGCGACCTGCAGGTCCGCGGCTTCATCGCGCGTTTCGCCCCAAGTGACCAGCTTGGCGATCATGGGGTCGTAGAACATCGACACCTCGCCGCCTTCGAAGACGCCATCATCGACACGGATTCCATCGACGCCGCGCCTTCCATTCGCCGCTCCGTCGTCGGCCCAGGGCTCTACCGGCGGCTGATAACGCACCAGGCGGCCGGTAGAGGGCAGAAAGCCGCGATAGGGGTCTTCGGCATAGACGCGGTTTTCGATCGCCCATCCGTCGATCTTCACGTCTTCCTGCGTGATTTCGAGCTTTTCACCCGCCGCAACGCGGATCATCTGTTCGACCAGATCGACGCCGGTAATCGCCTCGGTCACCGGATGCTCCACCTGCAGGCGGGTGTTCATTTCGAGGAAGTAGAAGCTCTCGCCCGTGGGGTCCGCACCCGAGACGATCAGTTCGACTGTCCCGGCGCTATGGTAATTCACCGCCTTGGACAAAGCGACGCACTGCTCGCCCATGGCCTTGCGCATCTTGGGCGTGACGAATGGCGACGGCGCTTCTTCCACCACCTTTTGGTGGCGGCGCTGGATGCTGCATTCTCGCTCGTTGAGGTAAATCACGTTGCCATGCTTGTCGCCGAGGATCTGGATCTCGATATGGCGCGGGTTCTCGATGAATTTCTCGATGAAGACACGGTCATCACCGAAGGAGTTCAGTCCTTCGCGCTTGGTCGCCTCGAAGCCTTCGCGCACGTCCTTCTCGCTCCACGCAAGTCGCATGCCCTTGCCGCCGCCGCCGGCGCTGGCCTTCATCATCACCGGATAGCCGATATCATTGCTGATCTCGACCGCATGGTCTGTATCGCGGATTTCGCCGACGAAGCCGGGGACGACATTGACGCCCGCTTCCTTCGCCAGCTTCTTGCTCTCGATCTTGTCGCCCATCGCGGCGATGGCACCCGCAGGCGGACCGATGAACGTGATATTTTCGGCTGCCAGCGCTTCCACGAAGCTCGCGCGTTCGGACAAAAAGCCATAACCCGGATGCACCGCTTCGGCCCCAGTCTGCTTGCAGGCAGCGATTATCTTGTCGGCAACCAGATAGCTCTCCGCAGCAGCGGCAGGGCCGATATGCACCGCCTCATCCGCCATTCTCACAAAGGGCGCTCGGGCATCGGCATCGGAATAGACCGCCACGGTCTGGATGCCCATGCGGCGGGCGGTCTTGATGACGCGGCAGGCGATTTCACCGCGGTTGGCGATCAGGATCTTGGAAAACAAACGGGCCTCCGGAGGCGGTCAAAAAGCGTGTTGCAACGCCCATGCCGCAGCGGAGGCCCGGTATCAAGTTATGCTGGCAGCATCATTCGCCAACGTCGATATGGCCGATGTGGCGTTGCTCCTCCAGAATGGTATCGTTGAACTCCGCCCACAGCGCCTTGGCCTTGTCCTCGCCGCCGACCTGCTTGATGAATTCGGCTTCCCATTCCTTCTCGTAAGGATTTTCCTTCCACGCCATTGCGGCAGGTCCGTCCTTCATCTTGAAGGCGACGATCGAATGCCATTCGCCCGTCTGCATGTGAAAATCGATCACGTCGTCCCGGCCCAGTGCTTCGTCGACCTTTTCGAACATCTCGATGATTTCGTGCGCGCGTTCGCCCTTGCCGGACTTCCACTTGATCATGCTGATATTGTACCAGTCGACCTCGCGCATTTCCTGCGCGCTGGCGGCGGTCGGTGCGGATGCGGCGGACATTCCCATGCCGATTGCGGCAACGGTCAAAAGTAACTTCTTCATGCAGTCTTCTCCCCTGAAACAGGAATACCACCCTAAGAAGCGATCCGATTTTTGATAATGCTGATGTACCCCCAGCGCCGCGCATGGGAGGCCTGTTTCATTGGCCTGTCAAGCCTTCCGGATTCGGTTTCCGGTTCAGAGGCTTGCCGAATATCTAGTCAGGGCCTGGGCATAGGAATCCGCGCCGCGGCGGTCGCCTTCACCGTCCAGCAGGCGGGGCATGGCCTCCGCGAGTCGCGCAATGTTCTGTTTCGATAGCTCGCCCAGCGGAGCGACATAGATGCCGATGGTGAAGAGGACCGCGCCAGTTTCGGGCAGACGACTCAGGGTCTGGCGTTCGGAGCGGACGAACAACGTTTCGCCCGCGTTTTCGGGCGTGACATGGGCAAAGGCCCGTTCGGGCGGCTCGGCCACCCAGCGGCGCTCCCCCGTAGCAGCGATGAACCAGTTGCAGCGCCCGTAGATCGCGCCGGGCTTCAGCTTCGCCATGAAATTGTCGACGCCGCTGCCGAGCTGCTCCTCATAGCCCTGGATCGGGGCATGCAGCGCGCGGAGCGGCAGGCCCAGCTTTGCGGCAGGCTCCCAGTCTGATGGCCAGGCCACCGCCGCGCCGATGAGCCGGTATTGCTCGTCGCCCGGGCGAAGGGTGAGCAGGCACATATCCTCGTGATGCGCAGCCGCCGCTTCGGGCAGGCCGCCGGAGATGCCGAGCATAGTGGCGAGTTCCGCGCCCGGAGCCTCGACCTCGGGCAATAGCTGGACGCCTTCGGGATAGGCCGCGAAGCCCTCGGCGCGCACGGCAAGATCCGGGTCGGGCTGGAGCCACTCGCTCTCGTCCAGCTTGGCGAGCCCCATCTTGAGCACGCCCCCGCCACGCGCCTTTGGCAGCAGTTCGTCGACGGAGAAGCCGAGCACTATCCCCCCATTCCGTTCGTGCTGAGCTTGTCGAAGCACCGTCCTTCCAATCGACAAGCGCGGCGCTTGAAGAAAGTACGGCCCTTCGACAGGCTCAGGGCGAACGGATGGAGACGGTTGTTCACTCCGCCGGCTCCGCTACCTTGCAGGCCCGCATCGGCTCTTCCTGCTCCAGCGGCGTCAACCCGAGCTTCGCGAACAGTGCCGCATCGCTATCATCGCCCGCGTTAGGCGCGGTGAGCAGCTTGTCGCCGGTGAAGATCGAATTCGCACCCGCCATGAAGCACAGCGCCTGCGTGGCTTCGCTCATGCTTTCGCGGCCCGCGGACAGGCGCACCATGCTCATCGGCATGCAGATGCGCGCCACCGCCACGGTGCGAACGAATTCGATATCGTCGATCTTGGCGAGCGGCGTGTCTGCCAGCATATCGCCCAGCACCGTGCCCTTGACCGGCACCAGCGCATTGACCGGCACGCTTTCGGGATGGCACTCCAGCGTGGCGAGCGTGTGGACGAAGCCGACCCGGTCTTCGCGCGTTTCGCCCATGCCGACGATCCCGCCGCTGCACACATTGATGCCCGCATCGCGCACGTTCTGGAGCGTGTCGAGCCGGTCCTCGTACTTGCGGCTGGAGATCACACGCTCGTAATATTCTGGCCCGGTGTCGACATTGTGGTTGTAATAATCGAGCCCCGCTTCCTTGAGCATGTCCGCCTGCTTCGGCGTTAGCATGCCCAGCGTCATGCAGGTTTCGAGGCCCATGGCGCGCACGCCCTTCACGATCTCGACGATCGCGGGCATGTCGCGGTCCTTGGGGTTGCGCCAGGCGGCGCCCATGCAGAAGCGCTGGGAGCCCGCATCCTTCGCCTGCGCCGCGCGCTGGAGGACCGATTGCACCTCCATCAACTTGGTCGCCTCGACGCCGGAGTCCGCCTTCACCGACTGCGAACAATAGCCGCAATCCTCGGGGCAGCCGCCGGTCTTGATGCTGAGCAGCGTGCAGAGCTGGACCTGCTCGGGCGGATGGAACTCGCGGTGGACCGTGGCCGCGCGGAAGAGCAGCTCTGTGAAAGGGAGGTCGAAAAGGTCCGCGATTTCCTCGCGGGTCCAGTCGGTGCGGATTTGAGTCATACAGGCTTCCTGGCAAGATAGAGGCCGATCGCCATGACAACCAGACCAAGCGCGCGCTTGAAAGTAATCGCGCTCTGGATGGAGCCCAGCAGGCCGAAGTGATCGATTATGGCCGCGGCCACGATCTGGCCGAGCAGCACGAAGAATATCGCATTGCCAAGGCCGATGCGCGGCGCGGAAAAAGCCACCGATGTGGCGTAGAACAACATGACCACCGCCCCGATCCAGAGCCATGGCCGCTCGAATGTGAACGAAGCAGGATCGGGAAAGCCGGTAACGACGAGCATCGCAGCAGCGATCACAAAGCCCACTGCGAAAGTCACCGCGGTGGCGGCCACCGGTCCGCCGAGCTGCTGGCCGAGGGCGGAATTGAGCGCGGCAAAGACCGGAATGCCCAGCCCTGCCGCGAACATCATCGCGGCTATCGGGACGAAGGCGCTCGAAGAGGGCTCACTCACTCCGCCGCCTCGTCGAGATCTTCGCCCGCCGGCGGCATGTTGTGCCCCAGCAGGCGCAGCACGTCCGCCGCGCATTCGACGACATTGCTGCCCGGGCCGTAAATACCCTGCACCCCGGCATCGCGCAGGAAGTCGTAATCCTTCTGCGGGATCACGCCGCCGGCGATCACCTTGATGTCGCTGCGGCCCGCTTCTTTCAACAGGCCGATGAGTTCGGGGATCAGAGTCTTGTGACCAGCGGCGAGGCTGCTCGCGCCGATGGCGTCGACGTCTTTATCGAGCGCCATGTCGCGGGTTTCGGCGGGGGTCTGGAACAGCGGGCCGGAGACGACCTCGAAGCCCATGTCTGCAAAGGCGCTGGCGATCACGTTTGCGCCGCGATCGTGCCCGTCCTGCCCCATCTTGGCGACCATCAGCTTCGGCGCGCGGCCGAGGCGGCGTTCGACCGCCTTCACGCCTTCCACGACCTGGGCATAGCGATCATCTTCGGCATAGGCCTTGGAATAGATGCCGCGCACGGGCGTGGGCAGCGTGTCGTAGCGGCCATAGGCGTCTTCCATCGCCTGGCTGATTTCGCCCAACGTGGCATCGTGGCGGGCAGCCTCCACTGCAAGACCGAGCAGGTTGCCGTCACGCTGCGCCGCTCCGCGAGCCAGCGCGTCGAGCGCAGCGCGGCAGGCCATGGCATCGCGGCCTGCGCGCACCTTCTCCAGCCGCGCGATCTGGCTCTGGCGCACGGCGTGGTTGTCGATATCGAGCGTGTCGATCTCGTCTTCCTTGTCGCGGCGGTACTTGTTGACGCCCACGATCACCGTCTCGCCCCGGTCGACGCTGGCCTGCTTGGTGGCGGCGGCGCTTTCGATGGCTGCCTTGGGTTTGCCGCTGGCGACATATTCGGTCATGCCGCCCGCTGCCTCGACCTCGTCGAGCATCTTTTTCGCCTCTTCCACCAGAGCGGCGGTGAGGCTTTCAATATAATAGCTTCCGCCCAGCGGATCGGCGACATTGGTGATGCCGGTCTCTTCCTGGATCACCAGCTGCGTGTTGCGCGCGATGCGGGCGCTGAAATCGGTCGGCAGCGCAATCGCCTCGTCCAGCGCATTGGTGTGGAGCGACTGCGTGCCGCCGAGCACCGCGGCCATCGCTTCGATCGTGGTGCGGATGACGTTGTTGTATGGATCCTGCTCCTGCAGGCTCACACCGCTCGTCTGGCAGTGAGTGCGCAGCATCTTCGACTTGGGGTTCTGCGCGCCCAGCCCTTCCATCACGTCGTGCCACAACGCACGCGCGGCGCGCATCTTGGCGATCTCCATGAAGAAGTTCATGCCGATGCCCCAGAAGAAGGATAGGCGCGGCGCGAAGGCATCGATATCGAGGCCCGCCTCCATGGCGCGCTTGGCGTATTCCTTGCCGTCGGCGATGGTGAAGGCGAGTTCCTGCACAGCCGTCGCCCCGGCTTCGTGCATGTGATAGCCCGAGATCGAAATGCTGTTGAATTTCGGCATATTGGCCGAGGTATATGCGATGATGTCGGAGACGATCCGCATGCTCGGCTCGGGCGGGTAGATATAGGTGTTCCGGACCATGAACTCCTTGAGAATGTCGTTCTGGATGGTCCCCGAAAGCTTGTCCTGGCTCACGCCCTGCCGCTCTGCCGCAACGATGTAGAAAGCCAGCACCGGGATCACCGCGCCGTTCATCGTCATGCTGACGCTCATCGTGTCGAGCGGGATCTGGTCGAACAGGATTTCCATGTCGCGCACGGTGTCGATCGCGACGCCAGCCTTGCCGACATCGCCGACCACGCGCGGGTGGTCGCTGTCATAGCCGCGATGTGTGGCGAGGTCGAAAGCGACGCTAAGCCCCTTCTGGCCTGCGGCAAGGTTGCGGCGATAGAAGGCGTTCGATTCCTCGGCGGTGGAGAAGCCGGCATACTGCCGGATGGTCCACGGACGGCCGGTGTACATCGAGGCATAGGGCCCGCGCGTAAACGGCGCGATGCCGGGCACACCGGGCTCGAGATCGGCGGTATCCTCCCTGGTATAGAGCGGCTTGACCTCAATCCCTTCGGGCGTGTGCCAGGTGAGGTCGCGGCCCTTCACCTCCTTGTCGGCGAGGGCTTTCCAGTCGTCGTAAGTGGGGGTCTTATCTTCAGCCATAACATCCGTTCGCCCTGAGCCTGTCGAAGGGCAGTCCTTGCTTCTAGCGGTCCCGTTGTCCACAAAGAAGGACGGTGCTTCGACAGGCTCAGCACGAACGGGGTGAGAGGTCAGCGCCTAGTTCGACCAGTGCGCATTGTCCTTGGGCGTTTCCATGATCTCGGTAAGCTGCCCCATCATGTCCTTGGGGTGGAGGAAGAAGATCGGCGTGCCATGCGCGCCGATGCGCGTGGGGCCGAGGATGCGTTTACCGAGCTCCTCGAACCATTTGCGCGCGTCCTCGATATCCTCGACTTCGTAGCAGACATGGTGCTGCGCGCCGGCGGGGTTCTTCTCGAGGAATTTCGCGATAGGGCTGTCGGGGCCGAGCGGCTCGATCAGCTCGATCTGCGTGCCTTTGGTCCCGTCGAGACCGGGCGTATCGACGAAACAGACCTTCACCCCCTGCGCCTCGAGATCGAAGGGTTTGTGGAACGAGGTCGCGCCCATGACATCGCGGTAATAGCGCACCGATTCCTCGATCGAGGGCGTGGCTACGCCGATATGGTTGAGACGGCCGAGTTTCATAAGAGATTTCCTGTCAATTCAAAGCCAATCGAGAGGACAATAAGTCCTGCGAAAACCCATGTCATGAGCGCCATCACTCTTTGCCAAGCAAGGGCTTTCCGAAAGTGAGGATCATCGCGGCCCACTGGCTGCGGATCGATTGATTCCACCCATTCCTTCGGGATTTCTTTATTGTCCGACCACCTGTCCGCCATTCTCCATAGCCAGAGGCCAATCAGCGCGAAAACGGCGGCAAGAAAGAGCTTAACGACGATCACAACGGAATATTGTCATGCTTCTTCCAAGGGTTCTCAAGCTGCTTGGTCCGCAATTTCCTTAGCCCCAGCGCAATCCGCTTCCGCGTCGAGTGCGGGTAGATCACCTCGTCGATATAGCCGCGGCTCGCTGCCACGAAGGGGTTGGCGAAGCGGTCTTCGTATTCCTTGGTCTTCTCGGCGATCTTGTCCGGATCGTCGCGGTCCTGGCGGAAGATGATCTCCACCGCGCCCTTTGCGCCCATCACGGCGATTTCGGCGGTGGGCCATGCGTAGTTGAGATCGCCGCGCAGGTGCTTGGACGCCATCACATCATATGCCCCGCCATAGGCCTTGCGGGTAATCACCGTGATCTTGGGCACGGTCGCCTCGGCATAGGCGAAGAGCAATTTCGCGCCGTGCTTGATGATGCCGTTATGCTCCTGGCTCGTGCCGGGAAGGAATCCAGGCACATCGACGAAAGTCAGGATCGGGATCTCGAAAGCATCGCAGAAGCGCACGAAACGCGCGGCTTTCTTCGACGAATTTATGTCGAGCACGCCGGCGAGCACCATCGGCTGGTTCGCCACCACGCCCACCGTGCGTCCCTCCACCCGGCCAAAACCGCAGATGATGTTGGCGGCATGGTTCGGCTGGATTTCGAAGAAATCGCCCTCGTCCAGCGTCTTACGGATGACTTCGTGCATATCGTAAGGCTGGTTGGCATTGTCGGGGATTACCGTGTCGAGGCTGTGCTCCTCACGGTCCCACGCATCGCTGGTCGGACGTTCCGGCACATCCTCGCGGTTCGACAGCGGCAGGTAATCGAAGAAATTGCGCGTCGCGAGCAGCGTTTCGATGTCGTTTTCGAAGCTGTTGTCGGCAACGGAGGTCTTGGTGGTGTGCGTCTTCGCCCCGCCCAGTTCTTCCTGCGTGACGACCTCATTGGTGACCGTTTTTACCACGTCGGGCCCGGTCACGAACATGTAGCTGCTGTCCTCCACCATGAAGATGAAATCGGTCATTGCCGGGGAATAAACCGCGCCGCCCGCGCAAGGCCCCATGATGAGGCTGATCTGCGGGATCACGCCGCTCGCCAGCACATTGCGTTGGAACACCTCGGCATAACCGCCCAGAGACGCCACGCCTTCCTGGATGCGCGCGCCGCCGGAATCGTTGAGGCCAATTACCGGCGCGCCGACCTTCATCGCGGTGTCCATAACCTTGCAGATTTTCTCTGCATGTCGTTTGGAAAGAGAGCCGCCGAAGACCGTGAAATCCTGAGAGAAAACATAAACCAGGCGGCCGTTGATCGTGCCGCTGCCAGTCACCACGCCGTCGCCGGGGATTTTCTGGTCCTGCATGCCGAAATCGACGCAATCGTGCTCGACATAACGATCCAGCTCCTCGAAACTGTCCTCGTCCAGCAGCACTTCGAGCCGTTCGCGGGCGGTCAGCTTGCCCTTCGCGTGCTGAGCGTCGATCCGCTTCTGCCCGCCGCCCATCCAGGCGGCTTCGCGGCGGCGTTCCATTTCGGCGATATTGGCGGACATAGACTCTCCGTGGATACGATTGCAGTGCGCCTAGAGCGGAGTGCGACGTAAGGTCAATCGCGCCTTGCTATTCTCTCAACGCGGATATCAGGAATTCGACATTGCCTTCCGGGCCGATAATAGGGCTTTGGGCGATGCCTTGCACTGCGAAGCCAAGCCCATCCATCCATTCGTGGACCTCTTCGCACACGCGGGCATGGAGCGCTGGGTCGCGGACCACGCCGCCCTTGCCGACCTCTTCCCGCCCCACCTCGAACTGCGGCTTGATCAGTGCAACGACACGGCAATGATGTTCGGCCAGCTCGAAAGGGCGCTCGAGCACCTTGGCGAGGCCGATGAAGCTCGCGTCACAGACGATCCAGGACACCGGGCGATCAATCATTTCCCTCGTGAGGATACGCGCACTGGTCTGTTCGAGAACAGTGACGCGATCGTCCTGGCGCAGCTTCCAGGCGAGCTGGTTCGTGCCGCTGTCGACTGCGAAGACATGCTCCGCCCCGCCCTGCAACAGCACATCGGTGAAGCCGCCGGTCGAACTGCCGATATCCATCGCCGTGACGCCAGTGGGATCGAGCCCGAAATGCTCGATGGCATGCGCCAGCTTGATGCCGCCGCGGCTGACCCAGGGATGATCCCGTCCGCGCACATCGAGTGGCGCGTCTTCCGGCAGTTGCTGCCCCGGTTTCGCCAGCTTCTGCTCGCCCGAAAAGACCAGCCCCGCCATCACCAATGCCTGCGCCCGGGTGCGGCTTTCGACCAGTCCGCGGTCGACGAGCATCTGATCGAGGCGACGTTTCTTTGCCATGAGAGCCCTATTCCGTGAAACCAGAGCGCCTAGCGGGCATTAGTCTGGCATGAAAGTCTCGCATAACGCCATCGCCCGTACCCTCTTGCTGTCGAGCGCCATGCTCGCCGCAGGCTGCGTGCCCGCGCCGGATTCGACGCCGGCCCCCACGCCCGCTCCGGTTCAGACGTCGCCGCCTCCGGCCCCGGCACCCAGTCCGATGCCGGCCCCGGCGCCGGAAAACTGGATAGATGCGGCGCGAACACCAGGGGACTGGACCTATCGCTCTGCAACCGGCGGCTCGGTCGCACTCTATGGAGAGGCGCAGACCGATGCACGGTTCTCTATCCGCTGCGACAGCTCTGCCCGTTCGATCACGTTTTCGCGGGCGGGCAACGCCGCATCGACCGTCCCGATGCGCATATTGACCGAAACCGCGCAGCGCACGCTCAACGCCCAACCGACCGGTGGCGAATTGCCTTACCTCACGGTTACCGTTCCCGCACGCGATCCGCTGCTGGACGCGATGGCACTGACCAAGGGACGGTTCGCTGTGGAAGTCGCTGGCACGCCAACGCTTTACCTACCCGCATGGGCGGAGGTGACACGAGTCATCGAGGATTGCCGTTGAACGACCCCCGGATAATGAGAAGGCCAGCTCCACGCCCGTAGGTGGAACTGGCCTTCGCATGGTCAGCGGCGGAAGTGCCGCTCACGAGGTCTCTAAGGGTAGGGTATTACCGATAGTACCTCGCGCGGAAACTTGCCGACCTCTCTGCTGAACCATGAGACATCGGATCACCTCCTTTCGCGCTAGTGAGCTAGAAGCCTTATCAAGGGCCCCAAGACCGCGTTCGCCGCTGATCTTGGGTCTAATTTGAGTCGTTTCGAGTTTGAAAACAAGGCTTGAAAAAAAGTTTTCCCACGTCAGAATTGGTGTTTGTGGCTCGGGAGATTTCCCGGGCCTTTTTCGATCGGGACGCTTGCAACCAGACCTTGCCCTCGAAGCGCTCTCCCATTAACCGCGCGGACATGGATTTCGAGCACCTCCCCCACCCCGCCCCCGTCCCCGGCGAGACACGCCAGCAAGCGCTTCAGGACCCCGGCTTCGGTAAGCTCTTCACCGACCACATGGTGGTGATCGATTACGATGCCGATAAGGGCGGATGGCACAAGGCGACGCTCGGCCCGCGCGAGCACATCAGCCTCGATCCGGCAGCGGCTGTGCTGCATTATGCCCAGGAAATCTTCGAAGGCATGAAGGCCTACAAGCAGGCCGACGACAGCCTCGCGCTGTTCCGCCCCGAACAGAATGCGCGCCGTTTCAACGAGAGTGCGCGGCGGATGGCGATGCCCGACCTGCCCGAGGAAATGTTCCTCGAATCGATCCGCCAGCTGGTGGCGAAGGATCGCGAATGGGTACCTTCCGATCCAGACGGCTCGCTCTACCTGCGTCCCTTCATGTTCGCTTCCGAAGCCTTCCTCGGCGTGCGCCCGGCGCGGCAATACAAGTACATCCTCATCGCCAGTCCCGTCGGCCCCTATTTCAAGGGCGGCGCCAAGCCGGTGAAGATCTGGGTCAGTCGCAACTACACCCGTGCTGCACCCGGCGGAACGGGTGCGGCCAAAACCGGCGGAAATTACGCCGCGTCACTCGTCCCGCAGGCCGAAGGGATCGAGAATGGCTGCGACCAGGTGGTTTTCCTCGACGCGGTCGAGAAGAAGTGGGTCGAAGAACTAGGCGGGATGAACCTGTTTTTCGTCTTCGACGATGGCACCGTCATCACACCGCCGCTGACCGGCACGATCCTGCCCGGCATAACCCGCGACAGCCTGATCCAGCTGCTGCGGGAGGAAGGCCTGCAAGTGCGCGAGGAACCCTACAGCATCGACCAGTGGCGCGCCGATGCGACCACCGGCAAGCTGCTCGAAACGATGGCCTGCGGCACGGCTGCGGTCGTCACTCCCGTCGGCACCGTGCTGGGTCCGGACGGGGAGTTCACGATCGGTAGCGGCGGAACCGGGCAGATGACCCACAAGATCCGCGAAAAACTGGTCGGCATCCAGAAGGGCGTCGTCGAGGACACGCACGGCTGGGTGACGAAGCTCTAGGCTGCCCCGCTCACCGAAGGCTCTACCCCGCTGCACGCACCAAGCCGTTCACGGATTGCGTCGATCAGCCAGCTCGTCGCCGGTCCGGGGCGCGCATCGCGGCGCCATAGGGCGCTGAGCGTGTAATTTGCGCCCGGCTTTTCGGGCAGGTCGAGCAGGCATAGCCGGCCCTCGACCAGGTCACCGCTTACCATGTGACGCGGCATATTACCCCAGCCGATCCCTTCCTTGAGCAGCGCGTGTTTCGCGCCGAGATCGGCCAGTCGCCAGCTTTGCGGCGACAGGACCGAGAATTCGCGGCCCTCGGTCAAGGGGGAGCGATCCGAGAGAACAAGCTGGAGGTGTTTGCGGCTTTCGCCCGGCGTAACACCGGATCGTGAAAGTGGATGATCTGGCGCGGCCACCGGGACCAGTTCGACCATGCCGATCGCCTGGCGTTCCAGTTCGGCATGGTCGGCAAGGACCGGCCCGCCGATCGCGAGGTCCGCGCCGCCATCGAGCAGGCAGGCGGCCACCGCTCCCAGTGCCTCCACCTGCAAGCGCAGCGCGACGGTAGGAAACATTTCGCGGAAATCGCGCAGCACGCTTGCGGTCACTTCGCCAGGCAGCATGACGTCGACGACCAGTGAAACTTCGCTTTCAAGCCCCGCATGGAGGCTCTGCGTCTTGGCGAGCAGGTGGTCGATCCCGTCGGCCACGGCTTTCGCCTCTACCAGCAGCCCCCTGCCCTCCTCGGTCAACACTGGTCTACGCGAACCTTCCCGCGCGAACAGTGTCACGCCGAGTTGGTTCTCCATTTGGGATATGCCGTAGCTGACAGCAGACACCGCCCGCCCCATCTTGCGCGCAGCGGCGCCGAAGCTGCCCTCTTCCGCCACTGCGAGGAAAATACGCAGCTGATCGAGGCTTGGCTCACCTAACTTCACTGTTCCGATTTCCTGAACACCTTGCCTTATTTTATCGCAGTTATCGGAACGGACGGCAAGGCCTATCTCGTGGTTCAACGAAGCCTTCCTATCGGGAGATAGACCAATGATCGAACTCAGACCTTTCGAAAGCATCGGCTCCGCCAACCACGGCTGGCTCGATGCGCATCACCACTTTTCCTTCGCCGGATATCACGATCCGAGCCGCGTTAACTGGGGCGCGCTGCGCGTCTGGAACGACGACAGGATCGCTCCGAAGAGCGGTTTTCCCACGCACCCGCACCAGGACATGGAGATCATCACCTATGTCCGCACCGGTGCAATCACGCACCGTGACAGCATGGGCAACGAAGGCCGCACCGAAGCTGGCGACGTACAGGTGATGAGCGCGGGCCGCGGGGTCGCACATTCGGAATTCAACCTCGAGGACGAGGAATGCACGCTGTTCCAGATCTGGATCATCCCCGACCAACGCGGCGGAGAACCCGGCTGGGGGGCACGCAAGTTCCCCAAGGGTGATCGTGCAGGCCAGTTCGTCCCCCTCGCCAGCGGCGCCGCAAATGACGACGTTTCTGGCGATGACGGGGCCCTTCCCATTCGCACCGACGCCCGTGTTCTGGGGGCCACCGTCAAGGCAGGCGAAAGCGTGACCTACACGCCTGCGCAGGCCGACCGGCACCTCTATCTTGTACCCGCCACCGGCAGCATCCGTGTGGGCGATATCGAAGCCAAGGCCCGCGATGGCCTGGCCATCACCAAGGAAGACAGCATCACCATCACCGCGCTCGAGGACAGCGAACTCGTCCTCGTCGACGCGGCCTGAACAGGAGACCGTACAATGAGCACCATTCTTCACATCACCGCCAGCATTCGTAACGACGAATCCGTTTCACGCAGCTTGGGCAAAAGGCTGGTTGAGCGGCTTGCCGAGAACCAGGGAGCCAAGGTTGTAACGCGCGATCTGGCGAAGAACGATCTGCCCTATATCGATGCAGAGCGTTTCGCCGCCAATCTTGCGCCCTATGCCGAACGCTCGCCCGAGCAGCACGACCTTGCCAAGGTGGCCGACGAACTGATCGAGGAATTGCAGGAAGCCGACACAATCGTTTTCAGCGTCCCGGTCTATAATTTCTCCGTTCCCGCAACGGTCAAGGCGTGGGCCGATCTCGTCGCGCGCGCCGGTACCACCTTCCGCTATACGGAGAACGGTCCTGAAGGCCTGCTGACCGGCAAGAAGGTCTATATTACCGCCGCTTCGGGCGGCACCGCGATGGGCAGCGAGATCGACTTCATGTCGCCCTGGCTGAAGTTCTTCCTCGGCTTCCTCGGCATGACCGACCTCGAACTGGTGGCTGCCGATGGCATAATGGGCGAAGGCGGAGAGGAAAAGATCGCCGAGGCGCATCAGGAAGTCGAGAAGCTGGCGGCTTGATATTCCCGCGGCAAAATTTGTGGGCGGTCTGCGAATGCGGGCCGCCCTTTTTCTTGCCCGTCAAAGACGCGGCCGGACCAGCAGTGGCTTGAAGACATTGCGCGTCGGCCGCAGCACGATGATCGCAACGCCGGTCACTGCAATCCCCGCGCCGAGCAGCAACGTCCAACCGATCTCGTCGCCTGTAAGCCACGCGCCAAGGGCGATGGTCATCAGCGGCGTCAGGAGCGTGAAAGGTACAACCACATTGGCATCGTGGGTCTGTAGCATCCGGTAATAGGCCGAATGGGCACCTACCGAAACGACAATCGACGCGAACAGCAGGCAACCGGCGGCCGCCCAAGGCGCGCTGGCAAGGGCGGGCAGCTGATCGGTTTCCAGCATGAGCGACAGCGGAAGAAGCACGATTACCGAAGCAAGGCCCGCCCATGCCTGCATCTGAACCGCGCCGATTTCAATGCGCTTGAAAAACACGGCCCCCAGAGCGCCGACCACTGCCGACGCGAATACGAATCCGATCCCCGCCCCCGCTTCCATACCGGCGGGCGAGCCGACGGCAATCGCCACACCCACCAACGTCAGCGCAATGCCGAGCGCACGCCGCCAGCGTACCTGCTCGCGCAGGAAGAGGATGGCAAAGAGGACGGTCAGCGGTGCACTCGCCAGACTGACGATACCGGCTGCCGAGGGGCTGGCCGTCTTCAGGCCTACGAACAGCAACCCAAAGGACCCACCGCTTATCGCTAGTCCCACAAGCATGACGCGCCAGAGGTTTGCCGGAACCTTGCGCAACATCGGAAAGAGCGCCGCCATCACCAGCAGCGAACGCAGTGCAGCATAAAACAGTGGCGGGACGGACAGATCGTCGACCGCAATCTTGCTGACCACGACATTGAGCGCCCACACGATATTGCAGGCGAGCAGGATGAATATGGCGCGCAGCGTCACTGCGGCGGGGCCCTAAAGGGTGTTCGCCGGCAGATTGCGTTTCAGCTCGTCCAGCCAGACATCGGCAACCGCGTCGCTGGGTGCGCGCCAGTCGCCGCGCGGGGAAAGAGCCCCGCCAGCGCTCACCTTTGGACCGTTCGGAATTGCGCTTCGCTTGAACTGACTGAACCCGAAGAAGCGTTGCAGAAATTTTTCCAGCCATTTGGCAATAGTCGGAAGATCGTACCGATTCCGCATATCTTGCGGGAAATCGATCGGCCACAGACCTGCCTCAACGTCCTTCCACGCATGCCAGGCGAGAAAGGCGACATGGCTGGGGTTTTGGCCCCAGCGGATTATATGGTGGAGAAAGAAATCGTTGAGCTCGTAAGGTCCGATAATCGACTGTGTGCTCTGGATTTCCCCGTCCTCACCCGCAGGCACGAGTTCGGGACTGATTTCGGTATCGAGGATGGCCTGGAGTACCGAATCCACGCCTTCGTCGAACTGGCTGGTCGTCGTCGTCCAGCGGATCAGATACTGGATGAGCGTTTTCGGGACGCCAGCATTAACGGCATAATGGCTCATCTGGTCGCCGACGCCATAGGTGCACCAGCCCAGCGCCAATTCGGACAGATCGCCCGTCCCGACAACCCATCCGCCATGCTGTCCTGCCAACCGGAATAAATAATCGGTTCGCAGCCCCGCCTGCACGTTCTCGAAGGTCGTGTCGTAGACCGGGTGGCCATCGGCAAAGGCATGGCCGATGTTTTCCAGCATCATGGTCGCGGTGGGCTTGATGTCGATCTCTTCCGCCGTGATGTGGAAGGCATCCATCAGCTTCCATGCGTTGGACTTCGTACCCTCCGAGGTGCCGAAGCCGGGCATGGTGTAGCCGCGTATATCGCTGCGTGGACGCCCCAACCGGTCCATCGCCTTGGCGGCGACGAGCAGGGCGTGGGTGCTGTCGAGACCGCCGGAAATTCCGATCACGAGGCACTTAGTCCGGGTCGCCTCTATCCGGCGCATCAGCGCATCGACCTGGATATTGAATGCCTCGTAACAATCCTCGTCCAGCTTCTCGCGCCGATTGGGGACGAAGGGGAACCGGCGGATCGGACGGATAAGCCCGATGTCGCCTTGGCGGTATGCATGTTCGAATTTGATGCGGCGATACCGATCCTCGGGACGATCCGCAGCCTCGGCGGCATCGTTGAACGTCTGCATCCGCATCCGGTCGTTCAGGATCCGCCGTGTGTCGATATCCGCCACGGAAAGCTCCGGCTCGAGATCGAAGCGCACACTTTCGGCCAGAAGATCGCCAAGCTCGTAGATCATTCCCTGACCGTCCCAGGCCAGATCGGTCGTGCTTTCGCCATGACCGCTGGCGGAATAGGCATAGGCGCAAACGCTTCGGCTTGAACTTGCGCGGCAGAGGAGATGGCGCTCGTCGGATTTGCCGATGGTAATATTCGATGCAGAAAGGTTGAGGATGATGGTCGCCCCCGCCATTGCGGCCAGCGTGCCTGGTGGCTGCGGGGCCCAGAAATCCTCGCATATCTCGATCCCGAAGATAAAACCGGACAGGTTTGCGGCTTCGAACAGGATATCCGTGCCGAAGGGAACGGCTTTACCGCCGAGCTCCAGCTGCATTCCCTGGATATTCCGGCCGTGGGCGAACCACCGCTTTTCGTAGAATTCGCGATAATTGGGCAGGTAGCTCTTCGGGACCACGCCGAGGATTTCGCCCCTCGCCATGACGAGTGCGCAGTTATAGATCCGTCCGTTGTGCCGTAGAGGCGCCCCGATGACGAGCACCGGCGAAAGCGTGCGCGATGCCTCGCAAACCTCCGCCAGATGACGTTCGACGGAATCGAGCAAGGCGGATTGAAGGTGCAGATCGTCGAGCGCATAGGACGACAGGCACAATTCGGGATAGAGCAGCAGATCCACAGCGGCTTCATCGGCCTTACGCGCCTGTTCCAGTATTCCCTCGGCATTGTAGGCGACATCGGCGGTCCGTACCCTAGGGGTTGCCGTTGCCACCCGGACGAAGCCGTGAGTGTGCATGTCGAAGAAGCGGTGCGCAGTGTCGGTCATTAGCGAAGCGCGTTGTTCATCATAGTGAGCGCGACTTCAAGTGCCGCCAGACGAACGCCGTCGCGACCGACAGTGCCGAAATGCCGTTCTTCATGGTTTTCCAGCCCATTCCGGTCCAGGCAAGCGAAGTGCACCAGCCCCTCCTCGTCGTCCGCCTTCCCGGGCCCTGCAAACCCGGTGATCGACACGATCAAATCGGCTTCCGACTTCGCTAACCCACCCCGAGCCATCGCCAGAGCCACTTCCCGACTTACCGCGCCGCAATGTTCGATTTCACGACTGTCGCAACCGAGCATCTCGCACTTGGCCTGATCCGAATAGGTCACGAACCCGCGTTCGAAAACATGCGACAGGCCGGAGACATCAGTGAGCAGGGCCGCAAGCAGTCCGCCGGTGCAGCTTTCCGCGGTGGCAAGCCGAAACTCCTTCCTTTCCGCACTGTTCAAGACTTCTTCGGCGAGGACCGACACATTCTTCGGCAGTATTGGATCGATCGTTTCGGTCATAAGCCTGGCCATATGTTGGGCACGCGAACGAGTGGCGCAGAGGCAATCATCATTCGCAATGTCGGTGTGTGCGCTGTGCAGGAGTTGTTCGGGATCAACCTGTAAACTTTATGCCGGTTCCTTATCCATCATGCGCATTTCCGTGCGAAACCCGTTGAGTACGGGCCCCGCGTGATGGGTCGCACCGGCTTGATGGGCGAATGCGGCGAGCAGCTTGCTGCCGATCCCGCCGGGTGAGTGCGATACGGCATCCGCGCCGACGCCATCGTCTTCGATGGTAAGCCGCCACCGGCCATGGCGAACATGGAAGAAAACCGCAAGCGTCCCTGCTCGCCCGCCGGGAAATGCATATTTGGCAGCATTTACTACCGCTTCGTTGAGATAAAGCCCGATCGCAACTGCAATCTCGCGTGAAAGCAAGACCTCGTCGATCTCGCGGTACATGCGGACGTTCGACGGCAGGGCAGATCCCTCGATCCGGTCGAGAAACTGGTCCAGATACGGCTTCATCGCCACGGCCTGTCCGTCACCCTGCTCGCTCGCGAGAGCGGAATAGGCTTCGGCGAAGGTTCGAACCCGGCCGATTGCATCGTCCAGCGGGCCATGCAATTCGACCTGTTGGATGCGGCGCTTCTGTATTTCGAGCATACTCGCCACCAGCGCGAAGTTGTTCTTGGTGCGGTGCTCAAGATCGGCCAGCAAGGCGAGGCTCCGATCGGAAACCTCGGTAATCTGATCGACCGTTCGACGTGCTGCGCGGCGAAAAGCTTCGGCAAAGACCAATACGATCAGCGCGCTGGCCGCATTGAGCATGACACGCGCAGGATCGGTCGGGTCGGTGAAGAAAAACGAGTTTTGTTCGGGAAGTATGAAGAACCATGCCCACAGAAAAGTGGTCAGAAATGCCGCGATTCCAGCGCGCCAGTGCCCATAAAGCGTCGCGAGAAGAATGGTCGGATAGATAAGTGCGAAAGGCCCTGACACCGGGGCCCACAAATCGAACAGCTTGCGTACCCCGACCATCGCGGCGCAGCACAGAAATCCGAAAACAATCTGTGCAGCAATCTTCCCTCCTTGCGAGACGAATTGACGGCTGACGTCGTAAGTTGCCAATCTGTGCATCGATAAACGCCTACGGGCGGAAAATCCGGCCAGAACAGCGCGCCGCCGCGCGTGCACTGAGGCCAACGGTATGGCTGGGCCACAGGCCTTATAAGCCTAAGCCCGTATTTTGCCTATGCTTTTTACCATATTATGCAGCCAGCAGGTCGCTGGCTCCTGGACAGTCGGCCAGCAGTTCAAGCAGCCCGCGCTCCTCGCAGGTCAGCCAGCGTGTCGCCCTGGGCAGGTGCAAGGAGGCGCGCCAGTTTTCCTGGTCGTCCAGCAAAGCGAGGACCGCAGGATGGATATAGCTTTTTCGCGTGACCGCCGGTGTATTGCCCAATTGTTCGGCGACGTATTCCAACAGCGCCTTCATCGGCATTCGCCCTTCACCCGCACGCAGGCATTCGAAGCCCATGACACTGGCATGCCAGGTGCGGAAATTCTTGGCCGTGAACCGTTCTCCCATGCAGGTTTCGAGATATTCGTTCACATCGCCGGAATCGACGGCCTGGATCTCTCCGTCCTCGTCGACATATTTGAAGACATTCTGCCCCGGCAGATCCTGCATGCGCCGCACCATTCGCGCCAAGGTGCCGTCCGTCAGCGTAACCTCGCGCAGCTTGCCGGATTTTCCCTTGTACCGCAGCCTAAGCGTCTTACCGGTTACTTCGGCGTGGCGGCGGCGCAGGGTCGTAGCACCGAAGCTCTTGTTGCGCTCTGCATATCCTTCGTTCCCCACACGCACCGCGCCCAAATCGAGCAGGCGAACCACGCTGGCCACTGCGCGTTCCTGGGTCAGCTTGCGACCTTTCAGATCCTCATCCACCTGCTTGCGAACCAGCGGCAGGAGATTGCCGAAGGCAAGGCATTTGTCGAACTTCTCGCTTTCCCGCTCTGCCCGAAAATCCGGGTGGTATCGGTATTGCTTGCGCCCCTTTGCGTCGATGCCAGTGGCGAGGATGTGGCCGTTGGGTGCGGGACAGAACCATGCATCGGTATAGGCTGGCGGCAGCGCGATTGCGTTGAGCCTTCGCTTTTCCGCCTGATCGGTGATCAGTGATCCCTTCGGGTCATAATAAGCCCACCCTTTGCCCGCACCCCTGCGTGTGATTCCGGGCAGCTGATCGTCGACATAGATGAGCTTCGTCATGGCGAAGGGAAGAACCTTGGCGAGCCGCCGACGGTTCCCCACCTTGCGACGAACGGGAGCGTGCAATAGTCGTCCTATGCAAAGGAGAAACAACTTGGCCGATCCGATCTATACCCCGCCTGCCGTGTGGAGCGCCGACACCGTCAGCGGTGGCAAGTTCGCCAATATCAACCGCCCGACTGCCGGTGCACGCGAGCAGAAGGAACTGCCGACCGGCGAACATGACTTCCAGCTCTATTCGCTTGCCACGCCCAATGGCGTGAAAGCGACAGTCATGTTCGAGGAGCTGCTCGAGGCGGGGCATTCGGGTGCGGAATACGATGCCTTCACCATCAACATCAGCGATGGCGATCAGTTCGGAAGCGGTTTCGTCGAGATAAATCCGAACAGCAAGATTCCCGCCTTGCTCGATCGTAGCGGCGAGACCCCGATCCGCATCTTCGAAAGCGGTGCGATCCTGCTCCATCTTGCCGAAAAGTTCGGTGCGTTTCTGCCGACCGATCAGACCCGCGGCGAGGTGCTCAGCTGGCTATTCTGGCAGATCGGCAGTGCGCCCTTCATCGGTGGCGGGTTCGGCCATTTCTACGCCTATGCGCCGGAGAAATACGAATATCCTATCAACCGCTATGCCATGGAGGTTAAGCGCCTCTTCGATGTCGCCGATCAGCGGCTGGCGCAGAGCGAATATCTTGGCGGGAACGACTATTCCATTGCCGATATTGCGGCCTGGCCGTGGCTGGCAGGCTTCGTCGAAGGCACGATCTATGATGACGCCAGGACTTTTCTCTCGATCGACGAGTACGAGCATGTCGTTCGCTGGGCGAGGCAGATCGGCGAACGTCCGGCAGTGAAACGCGGACGGATTGTCAACAAAGCCTGGGGCGACGAGGACACGCAACTGCTCGAACGTCACTCGCCAGCAGATTTCCTGGGTAAGAAACTGTAAGAGATAAAGGGGCTATCGGCCCTTCACATTGTGGCTGGGCGCGCTATAGGAGCGCCCGCCTGCTGGGGTGTAGCCAAGTGGTAAGGCACCGGTTTTTGGTACCGGCATTCGCAGGTTCGATCCCTGCCACCCCAGCCACTTTTCTGATATAGTCCAAGCACCTGAAATCCTTCAGGTTTCCCTGCGAGTCAAAACCGCGTGGCACCCTGCCGTGGCACCCTGTCGCGGTCTCGATACAGCTGGACACCCGCAATAACCCCTCGCATTTCGCATGCCGATGTGATTCAGCGTCCGCGAGGAGATATCGCTGATGCACCCATCGAGCCTGTTTTCGCTATCGGAGCATTTGGAGCGGCTGAGCCGGGATGGCGATCCGCT
>NZ_JBSXNU010000022.1:0-28420 GCF_056857815.1 Qipengyuania sp. B-5
TATCTGAAATACGTTCTTCGCCAGATCCAATCCGACGGTAACAACCTCTTTCTCCATGGAACGACTCCTAGACGTGGACCTACAACGACTGCACCTTGCCATATTTAGGCTGGTGCGAGAGCCGTCCACGACATCACGTCAGTCCCTGCAAAGAGGGATTCATGCAGCGAACACCGCTGCCGGCCTCTCCCTATCACATCATCGACGATATTGAGCACACGGAACTTTTGTTCGGACGCCACCTAGTCGTGAGCAAATAAAAGTTCGAAAAAGAGGGCTCGACACAGCGAAGCGCCGAACCCTCTTGCAATTAGCGAGTAAGTTCAAAACTTGCCGCGCACGGTGATGCCGTAAGTCCGCGGTTCCGCAAGAAAAGCGGAGAACGTTTGTTGCGGAGCCACGAAAGGCGTGTTGAAGGCCACCTGCGTATACCCAACGTCAAACAAATTATTGACCCATCCCTCGATCGCGAAGCGATCCGCAATATTGGTTAGACCCACACGCCCGTTCACTACGACGAAGCTGTCCTGTTCCTTGCCGAAGAGCAGGTCGGAACCGGTGTTGTAATCACCAGCCATACGAGCGTTCACGAAGACCAGGCCTTCGAGCCCACTGTCGCCGATTGGCGGCGTCCACGTAAGCGACGATGTTGCCACGATCTCTGGTGCATTCGACAGGTTGTCGCCTGGCAGCAAGCGTAGTGCGGGGTCGAGCGGTACCCCGGTATCGTCCCCGATAAGATTGTCTTCAAAGCTCGTATCAGAATAGGTGACGCCAAGGGTAATATCCAAATCACGAGCGGGCCGTAGATAGGTTTCGATCTCGACACCTTGAGCGATCACACCTGGTGCAACTTCATCGGAAGAGCATGCTCCGGTTGTCGCGCTTGCGTCCCTGTCGGCCCCGCCGAGATCGCTATCGCAACTATTGACCGTCTGCACGATGTAGAACGCCCCATTGAACGTGTTCAACTGGAAGTTACTGAACTCTTGCCGGAAGCCTGCAATGCTAACCCCGAACTCGCGTGTCGAGTATTTGAGGCCGATCTCATATGCATCGACTGTTTCTTCATCGAACTGCAGCGCGGCTGCCGAGATATTGGCCGGATCGAACGCAAGCGGATTTGACAGTGCAGACCTGTCGAGGTTGAAACCGCCCGCCTTGTAGCCGCGTGAATACGAACCGTAGACTAGCAGATCGGGAGTTGGCTTCCAGCTCAGGATAGCCGTGCCGGTAAACTCCTCTTCTTCGCGCGAGTCTTCGAGAGAAACTCCATCGAGCTCCGATGTCGAATTGCCTTGGCAGGAAAGGCTGATGATACCACCGGCCAGAGGTGCCAAAGTCGGAACACCCAGAAAGCCTCCGAGCAGATTGCGGTTTGTCGGACAAACCGTGTTGTCGTTGCGGAAAGTTGCGTCGAAGTCCTTGGTTTCGTTCGTATAACGAAGCCCCAGCGTCAAATCGAGCGTATCCGTGATCGCAAAGATATTATGCGTGAAGAACGCGAAGTTCTCACTCGTCTGATTGTAGACCTCGCTGACCGTTCCCAAATCGCTGATGCTTGCAAGGTTGTTGATACCTGCGAGGATCGCCGGGGTTGCAGCGCCGAATGCCGGGCTTCCGGTCAGCGTACCGTCCAATGCCGCCACGTTGGCACCCAGGCAATTGGAAGCCCCCGGATTGACCAAAGCCGGATTGATCGCGATCGCGATGCGGCACGCTACGAAATTGCCGTACTGGGTGCCGAACCGCAGATTATCACGCACCTGCAGTTCTTCATTGGCGTAATACGCGCCGATCAACCAATCGAGTTTGCCATCGAAGGCCTCACCGGTAAGGCGCAGTTCCTGAGTGAATGTTTCAAAGTCTCGAGCAAGAGCATTCTCGGTCGGAGCGCGGTAGAGAATATCGACAGTAGTGTAATCGGTGTCAGATCCCTGGCTGTTGGCATATTCACGGTAGCCCGTGATAGACGTCAACGTGACGTTCCCGAAATCCCAATTGATCTCAGCCGAAATACCGTAGTCTTCGGTTTCGCCTTCATAGCTTCTGCCTGGCGTAGGGTACAGGTCGCGGTTGAATGTGTCTTGGGTGAGGGCACGCGGATCCTGCCCAAGCGCAAGCAACACGGGAACGATCGGATTTGCGGTACTCGTCAGGGCGGCCCCATCCGATGGCCTCGTAAAGGGATCAAATCCAGCGCTGATCCGTGCAAGCGGAGCAAACTCGGGCTGGACGAACGTCGCGGCACAGCACGCTTCGTCCTTTTTGGAATAATCCCCGACAAGGCGAATGGACAGGTCGTCGTTAGGTTCGAACAGGAGCTGACCGCGGACCAGATAACGATCGCGATTGTTGATCGTCCCACGATTGGTAATATCGTTGTAGAAGCCGTCGCGCTCAAAATACACGCCGTCAACGCGCGCAGCTACTCTGTCGCCAAGCGGAGCGTTTATGCCGCCTTCGACGCGGATCGCATCATAGTTGCCATAAGTGAAGGCCCCGTATGCGCTGAAATCGAACTCGGGCGGTGCGGTATAGATATTGATCAGGCCTGCCGACGAGTTCCGCCCGCCCAAAGTACCTTGGGGACCGCGAAGTATCTCGACCCTGTCGATAGGGCCGAGCTCACTCAGGGCGCTTCCCGAACGAGAGCGATAGACTCCATCGACGAAAACCGCGACCGAACTTTCCAGACCAGGGTTGTCGCCGACCGTGCCGATACCGCGAATACGCGCGGAACCGTTAGCTTCGTTGCCGGTGGAAGACACCAGCAGAGACGGTGCAACCTGGTTCAGCTCACGTATGTCGCTGGCGCCCGAATTCTGGAGGGTTTCTCCGGAAACAGCTGACACGGCGACTGGAACATCCGCCAAGACCTGCGATCGCCCTTGCGCGGTAACAATGATTACGTTTTGGTCTTCGACATCGGCCCCTTCAACCAGATCCGCATCGGGTTCGCCAACATCCTGGGCGAAGGCGGCTGTCGGTGTGAAGGCAAGTGCCGCTGCCAATGCACCAAGGGCGCAATGGTGGCGTGATGGAAATCTTTTCATGTGCCTCTCCTCTAAGAATGTGCCCCATCCTAGGCACTAGTCGATGTTAGAAACGATGCCGATAAGCGCGTTTAATTTCAAAACTTGGTAGATGAATTGACGGATTATTTCACATTGTCGACAAGCATGTGGCAAAAATGCCATGCAGGTTACTACATGCAGGTTTCTAGTAGCCAGAAAGCTTGGAAAAACGGTCCTTTAACCAGCTCGACGAACCGAAGCTCGCTTCGAGCACGCGGGCGCGCTTGAGGTAGAAGCCGACGTCGTATTCGTCGGTCATGCCGATGCCGCCGTGGAGCTGGATGCCTTCGTTCGCCATCTTGTGCATCACGCGGTTGGCCTCCGCCTTGGCAATGGTCGCCGCACGCGCGACGCCGAAGCCGCCGTCGACGGCCTGGAGGCCCGCCTCGACCGCCGAACGCATCTGCGCGAGGTCGGCAAAGAGGTCCGCCATGCGGTGCTGCAGCGCCTGGAAGCTCGCCAGCACCTGGTTGAACTGCACGCGCTGCTTCAGATAGTCGAGCGTGTCGTCGAACACTTGCTGCGCCATGCCGAGCATTTCGGCCGCCGTGAGCACGCGCGCGCGGTCGAGCACGTCATCGAGCAGGCTGTCACCGCCATTGGCGAGCCTCTCCGCCGCCGCGCCGTCGAAGGTGACGTCGGCATGGCTGCGCTGGTCGGTCAGCTTGCGGGTGGTGAGCGCGACGCCGTCGCCTTTCTCGACCAGGTAGAGCCCGTCCTTGGCCGCAACGACGAACAGGTCCGCGCCATGCGCTTCATGGACGAAGGCCTTGGTGCCGCTCAGCTTGCCGTCGGACACACTGGTCTCGATCTTCGCAGGATCGTGGCTCGGCCCTTCGTCGATGGCGAGGGTGGCGATGGCCTCGCCGCTCGCCAGCCTGGGCAGCCACTTTGCCTTCTGCTCGTCGCTGCCGCCCAGAACGATCGCGCTCGCCGCGACGGTGTTCATCACCAGCGGGCTCGCGGTGAGCGTCTTGCCGAGCTCCTCGACGACGAGGCCCGCGGACAGGAAGCCGAAGTCCGAACCGCCGTGCTCTTCGGGGATGATGACCCCGGCCCAGCCCATCTGCGCCATCGTCGCATAGGCGTCGCGGTTGAAGGCTTCGGGCTCGCCGCTGGCGCGGACCTTGCGGAATTCGGTGACCGGGCTTTCGTTGACGGTCCATTCGCGCGCCATGTCGCGCAGCATTTCCTGTTCTTCGTTGAGAACGGCCATTGTCCTTGCTCCCCTCTCTTACTGGTGGTCGAGCATGCCGAGCACGCGCTTGGCGATGATGTTGTTCTGGATTTCGGTCGAGCCGCCGTAGATCGTGGTCGCCTTGCCGAAGAGCCACGCCCGCACGGCCTCGAGCTCCCCGTCCGAAAAGCCGTCGCCTTCCCAGCCGAGGCCCTGCAGGCCGCGGATTTCGATCAGCAATTCGCTGCGTTCCTGGCTCAGCTTGGTGCCGAGCTTCTTGAGCACCGAGCTGATTTCGGAGACGCCGCCAGCCGCCTTGCTTTCCTCCATCGCGCGGCGCGCAGTGAGCAGGAAGCTGTTCCAGCGGATCTCGAAATCGGCGATCTTGTCGCGCAGCACCGCATCGGCGAGTTCGCCGTCGGCGCCCGTCGGCTGGTACTTCTTGGCGATATCGCCAAGGCTCTGGCCCATCAGACGGGCGAGGCTGCCGCCGCCCGAGATGTTGGTGCGCTCGTGCTGCAGCAGGCGCTTGCCGATGGTCCAGCCCTGGCCTTCCTCGCCGACGAGGTTTTCCTTGGGCACCTTCACGTCGGTGAAAAAGGTTTCGCAGAACGGGCTGGTCCCGCTGATCATGGTGATCGGGCGAACCTCGACACCGGGCGTGTCCATGTCGATCAGCATGAAGCTGATGCCCCTGTGCTTGTCGCTCTTGTCGGTTCGCACAATTGCAAAGCACTTGTCGGCCCATTGGCCGCCGCTGGTCCAGGTCTTCTGGCCGTTGACGAGGTAGTGGTCCCCCTTGTCCTCGGCAAAGGTCTGGAGGTTGGCGAGGTCGGAACCGGCATTGGGTTCCGAATAGCCCTGGCACCAGCGGATTTCGCCGCGGCAGATCGGCGGAATATGCTCCTGCTTCTGTGCCTCGTTGCCGTATTCGAGCAGCGTCGGGCCGAACATCATGACGCCCATGCCGCCGATCGGGTTGTAGGCACCCGCCTTGGCGAATTCTTGGTCGATGATCTTCGCCTGCGCCTTGGTGAGGCCGCCGCCGCCGTATTCCTTCGGCCAGGTGGGGGTGCCCCAGCCGCGCGCGCCCACGGCTTCGCGCCACTTGGTCTGCGTCGGCGTTTCGTTGGTGGGGCCGTCCACGCCGGCTAGTGCGTTGGACTGGCCCTTGAGTTCGGCGGGAAAATTGTCCGCCAGAAACTGCTGCACTTCCGCGCGGAAGGCGTTTTCGTCGGTCTGGGTTGCGGGCTCAATTTGTGTGGCCATGGGCGTTTTCTCAAAGAATCGAGGAAAGACAGATAAGAATGTAGGCTACGGGGACGAAAATCCCTCCGTCAGTATTGTTGTTCGGGTAGGTGAAGAACCAATCCATCCAGCATCGGCTTCATCGGAATCTGGCAGGCAAGGCGACTGTATTCAGTGGTGCCTTCGGCGAACTGCAAGAGGTCGGCCTCCATTCCATCATGCATAAGCCGACCCACCTTGTCGATCCATTCGGGATCGACATGCACATGACAGGTCGCGCAAGCACATACCCCTCCGCAATCGCCATCGATACCCGGCACGTCATTGTATAGCGCCGCTTCCCTGGCTGTCTCGCCTTCTTCTATTTCGACCTCCCGTCGCTCACCATCGCTAGCCACGAACGTAATTTTGATCATCTTGAACTCCGCATTTCGATCTCGAGAGTCAGCGGGCGCGGAGCCGCACCGGCAGCCTGGTGATTCCGCGGACGAGGTTTGAAAAAAGACGCTCTGGTTCACCTGTAACCTCGACCCGGGAAAAGCGCTTGTGAATTTCTTCCCAGATGATCCGCAGCTGCAGTTCCGCGAGCCGGTTTCCCATGCAGCGGTGAATGCCATAGCCGAATGAGAGGTGATGGCGCGGATTTTTGCGGTCGATGATGAACTGGTCCGCGCGCTCGATAGCACTCTCGTCGCGGTTGCCTGACAGGTACCACATCACCACCTTGTCGCCCTTCTTGATCTGTTTGCCGCCGATCTCCCAATCTTCCAGCGCGGTGCGGCGCATATGAGTGAGGGGGGTCTGCCAACGGATGATTTCCGGAACCATTTTGCTAATGAGCGAAGGATCCGCGTCGAGTTTCGCGTACTCGTCCGGGCTTTGGTTCAAGGCGAGCACGCCGCCGCTGATGGAATTGCGTGTTGTGTCGTTTCCACCGACGATCAGCAGCATAAGATTGCCGAGAAACTCGAGGAACGGCATGTCGCGCGTGGCGGGAGAATGAGCCATCATCGAGATGAGGTCGTTCTTCGGCTCCTCGTTTATCCGTTCGTCCCACAGAGTCTTGAAATACATCGCGCAACCGATGAGTTCTTCGCGCCGCGCCTCGTAGGATTCGACGATCCCGGTTTCAGGTGCCGCAGTTGCTACATCGGACCAGCGCGTCAGCTTGCGCCGCTCCTCCCAAGGGAAATCAAACAAGGTTGCCAGCGTCATCGTCGTCAACTCGATCGCAACCTTATCCACCCAGTCGAAATCTTCGCCAATCGGGAGTTCATCGAGAATCTCTCCCGCGCGCTTGCGGATGATCGGCTCGAGCAGTTGCAGGTTGGACGGAGCCACTGCCGGAGTCACCGCCTTGCGCTGCTGATCGTGCTTGGGCGGGTCCATCGCTATGAACATTTCAAGTTCGAGCGCGCCTTCCACCGAATGCATGTCCTGGATTGCAATTCCGCCTAGCTTCGCTTCCGAAGAGAAGACCTTATGATTGGTGTCCACCGCCATGATGTCGTCGAACTTGGTAATGGACCAGTAAGGGCCGACATAGCTCTCGCGGCAGTAGTGCACAGGTTCTTCGGCGCGCAACCTGTCAAAAAATAGACCGATGGTATCGTTCTGAAACAGGCTTGGCCGGGCCACGTCGATTTCCTCGATCGGAATTGACGCGATCCTCGCCGCGGCATCCGGCTCGGCGATCTGGCTGTCCATAAGAACTATTCCTTCTACATCTCAGGCCTGATCGGCCTTCAGTCCTCCATAAGCGAGAAATCTCGTGCAGTCAATAAATCGTATACTCTTTTAGTCCCTTGCAGACACCAATCCCATCGGATAGTGTGCCGATCCAGCGAAGGTTGGCTAATATCCTTATACTGTTTATTCGAGAGGTGCGGGTGTGCTGATGAGTGGCGGATGCCAGCGGTGAAGAAGGCCAAGCGTGCCCTTTCTCTTGCGCAAAGCATCGTGCGGGACATCGAGGCGGGTCGCCATAACCCGGGTGACAGGCTTCCGCGCGAGGATGAAATGCTCGCGCGTTACGAGGTTGCGCGCGCAACTTTGCGGGAGGCTTTGCGGTTCCTGGAATTGCAAGGGGTCATCCATCTCCAGCTCGGCCGTGGTGGAGGTCCCGTCGTAGCCCGTCCGCAGACCGGCGATTTTGCAAGCAGTTTGTCATTGATTCTGCATTTCATGGAAGCCGATTTGCGTGGTTTGCTTGAATTGCGCGAAGCAATTGCTCCCGATGTCGCAGGGTATGCAGCCCAGCGTGCAACTACCGCTGATCTCAGCGCGTTGGCAGGGTGTCTGGCGGAATTGAGGCATCATGAAGCCTCTGATCAATTCGAGGAACTTAATCGCAGATTTCACGACTTGTTGGGTTGGGCGAGCGGCAATCCGCTGTTCGGTTTGCTGACCTCTGCGATGCATCTGTTGACCCGCGAGTTTTCCCATTCGCTGGGATATTCGGCACAGGAACGGGCGGTGCAGATGAAGTTTCTGGTGCGGGTGCTCGAGGCAGTGCGGACTGGCGACAGCGCCGCGGCCCGTCAAGCAATGAGCCGGTTGGTGGCCGGCTCTGCCGTCTATCTTTCGGAGCGCAGTCCCGAGCTGGTCTCGCAGCGGGTGCGATGGGGGCAGCTGTAGAATTTTCAATAGTTTGAGTGTGCGTTTAGGCAAGTGGCTGGAGAGGAAGAATGGCGTTGAAGAGCCGAATATGCGAAATGCTGGGGATCCGGTACCCGATCCTGCTTGCCGGGATGGGCGGAGCGAGCGTTCCGGCGCTGGCGGCTGCGGTTTCGAATGCCGGCGGGCTCGGGGTCCTGGGTGCCGCGGCGTGTTCGCCCGATCAGTTGCGTGACTGGATTCGCCAGACCCGGGAATTGACCGACAAACCTTTCGGTGTCGATACGCTGCTCCCCGCGTCGGTCAGGCGCGGCTCTGCCCCTCAAAGCGGTGCTGCACCCCAAAATCCCATGGATCTGATGGGTGAATATCAGCAGTTCGCGCGCGACTTCATGGATCGTGAAGAGCTTCCGGAGGTCGATGCTGCCGCCGCCATGCGGGCGGCGGGCGCGCCTGAAATGGGCAAGGGCGGCCCGCAGTTGTTCTCGAAGGAATTCTTTGAGGCGCAGATGGAAGTGGTGATCGAGGAAAAGGTGCCGGTTTATGCTGCCGGCCTTGGCAATCCTGAACCGTGGATGGATCGGCTCCATGCCAATGGCACCAAGGTCATGGCGGTGATCGGCAAGGTCAAGCACGCCGAACAGGTCGTCGGGTCGGGCATCGACATGATCGTCGCGCAAGGGCACGATGGCGGAGGTCACAACTCGCCGATCGGGACTATTTCCTTGATTCCCCAGGTGGTCGACGCCGTTGGCGATCGTGTTCCTGTCCTTGGGGCCGGCGGTATCTCGGATGGCCGGGGTGTTGCCGCTGCGATGATGCTGGGGGCAGAGGGCGCGTGGGTCGGCACGGCATTTCTCGCGACCGAGGAAGCGGGCATCGAGCGCTTCCAGAAAGAGGCGATCACCGAAAGCGGCGATGCCGATACGGTCGTTAGTCGATCGCTTACCGGCAAACCGGCGCGCATGATCCGTAACAAATGGGCCGACGCCTGGGTGCAGGCCGGAAAGGAACCTCTGCCGATGCCCTATCAGTCGATGATCTCCGGCCCGGTCATGGCCTCCGGGATCAAGGCAGAGCGCAAGGATGTCATCCCCGGCTTCGCGGGGCAAGGCATCGGCCTGATCGATTCGATCCGACCTGCCGCCGAAGTGATGCGCGACCTGGTCGATGGAGCCGAGAAGGCGTTGGCGTCCGCCGGTACCTACAAGTGAAGCGCAGGAGGCAAGAAGATGGCTTACGCCAAAGGTCATGAATTGCGCCGCCCCGTAGAGCCGCTGAAGGCGCTGGGGGCGATGAGGCAGCTGATTGCAGACAAGGAGGATACGGCGCAGGTGTTCCGTATCGTCAAGGCATTGTCGGGCAATTCCTATTATCGGAATTTCAATCTCTTCATGAAGTCGAGCGATGGGCGGCGCATCGCTTCCGACCGGGCCGACCTGCTTGAAACCTTGTGCGATCGCAAACGCCTTGCGACCTGTGCGTCTGGCACGCTTGGCCGAGCCTACCTCGATTTTGTTTACGGGGAGGGTCTGACAGCAGAAGGTCTGGCGGAAGCCAGCGAGGCCGGAGGTCTGGAGGACTTCGGCGACCCCGATGTTTCCCTCTATCGTCGGCGCCTTCGCGATTCGCATGACCTGTTTCACGTCGTCACCGGATACGGCAGGGACGCACTGGGCGAATTGTGCGTGCTGTCCTTCGGAAACGCGCAATTCTATAATCACGGGATCGCTTTCATCGTGGGCGTCGGCATTCCCAAGATGAAACTGGAAGCTGCCAAGTTGCCAGTGGCGCGCGCTGCATTTGAAGCGTGGCGCCGGGGCCGGGCTGCAGCCGATCTGACCACCTTCTACTGGGAAGAAAATCTCGATCGTCCGTTGGAGGATGCCCGCCGCGAGTTGCGACTGCGTCCGCCGGAGACCTATCAGAGGGTGCGCGCTCTTTCCGAACAGCTCGAACGCGATTACCAGGCGGTCAGGCAGGCATGAGCTTAAGCGACAAATCGGCCATCACCGGAGTGGGCGAAACCGCTTTCGTGAAAGGCACCGAGAAAACCGCGGTCGACATGATGCTGGAAGCATCGCGCAAAGCCATAGCAGATGCAGGGCTGAAGCCGTCGGATATCGACGGCATGGTTCCTCCGCCGATCTACACCACCTCGGAAGAGATGGCGGCTAACCTCGGTATCGAAGTTCTGCGCTATGCCTCTACGGTCCACATGGGCGGGGCGAGCCCTACCACGGCACTCCAGAACGCCGCGATGGCAATTGCCAGCGGCTTATGCGACCATGTGCTGGTGACGCTCGGGTGGAACGGTTATTCCGCCTTGCGGCCCAAGCCTGGCGCACCGCCGACGCGGCCGATGAACATGAACACCCTGACGAATACGATCCAAGGCTATTACATTCCGTATGGCGTGTTCCTGCCGGTGCAGATGTATGCCTGGCTCGCCACCCGGCACTCCCGAATTTACGATATCGGCCCGGAAGCGATGGCGGCCGTTGCACTGGCGTGCCGTCGCCATGCGCAGATGAATCCGCAGGCCTTCACTCATGGCCGGGAACTGGATGCCGAAACCTACCATTCCGCGCGCTGGATATCCGAACCCTTTCGCCTCTACGATTGCTGTCTGGAGACTGACGGGGCATGCGCAGTCGTGGTTTCGCGAATGGACCGCGCCAGGGACATGCCGCATGTTCCCGTGAGCATCGCCGGTGCGGCTGAAGGGCATCCTTACCCCGCCGACGATATCCCTTCGCGTCCCGACCCCTTCAAGATCGGCCTGAGCTACGCCGCGCCGCGCGCGTTCGAAATGGCGGGGGTCGATCGCGAAGACATGGATTTTCTGCAGATCTACGACTGCTTCACCTACGTGGTTCTCCTGCAGCTGGAGGCCCTGGGCTATTGCGAACCAGGTGGACAGGCAGAGTTCGTCGCGAATGGCCAGATCGAGCTGGGCGGGCGCTATCCCGTCAACACCCATGGCGGCCTGCTGAGCGAGGCCCATATTTGGGGACTGAACCATGTCGTCGAGGCGGTGCGTCAGTTGCGCCACGATTGTGGGGAGCGGCAGGTCGAAGGCGCCCAGACCGGCCTGGTGACCGGCTGGGGCGATCTGGGTGACGGCAGTATAGCGATTTTGAGGAGGTTTGCGTGAGCGACGAGAAAGATCTGCCGCCCAAGATGCGCCCCTCGGCGCAGGCCGCACCAGCCAAGCCAAAGCCGCGCCCGCAGGATCCGGTGGAGCAGGAATTCTGGAACCGGTGTCAGGACGGCAACCTTTACTTCCAGCAGTGCGAAGGATGCGGCAGTTTTCGGCATTTGCCGCGCTATATGTGCGCCCGATGCGGTTCTCCTGAATGGTCGTGGGAGCGTAGCACCGGCAATGGCACGCTGTTTTCCTGGACGGTGACCCATCAGGCACTGCATCCCGCCTTCGCCGGCGAGATTCCCTTCATCGCTGCGGTGGTGGAACTGGAGGAGGGAGTGCGCATGGCAACCCGGCTGGTCGATTGCGCGCTCGACGAGCTTGAGCTCGATCTGCCGGTCACGCTGGATTTCGAGCCGATCTCCGAAGATTTTCGCCTGCCAGTATTCCGACCCGTCGCGATCGCGCGCGCAGAAGGATAGACCAAGATGGATCTCGACTACGGACCCCAGTATGACGCGTTTCGCGAGGAAGTGCGCCAGTTCCTGCAAACCCACGGTCACCGCGCACCCGATGGCCAAGGCCGTGCCGCGCGCCCTTCCCCCGAAGCCGTCGAATGGCAAAAGCTGTTGATCCTGCATGGTTACACGGCGCGTACGATTCCCAAGGAATACGGCGGATACGGAGCCGAGCCGGACATCCTGAAATCGCGGATCATTGCCGAGGAATTTTCGCGCGCTGGCATCCCCGCAGGCCTTGCGAACCAGGGCATTTCCATGCTCGTTCCCACGCTGCTGGAACTCGGAACCGAAGCCCAGAAACAGCAATGGATCGAGCCGACCCTTAATGGCGAGATAATCTGGTGTCAGGGATATTCGGAACCTGGAGCGGGATCGGACCTCGCCGCGCTCAAGACCAGCGCCCGCGTCGAAAATGGCGACTTTGTCATCAACGGACAGAAGATCTGGACCAGCACGGCCAAGCAGGCGGACATGATCTTTTGCCTTGTTCGGACCGAACCGGACGCGCCCAAGCACGGCGGCATCTCCTACTTGATCTTCTCGATGGACACACCAGGGATCGAGGTCCGACCACTCAAGACCATGACCGGTCACGCCGAGTTCAATGAAACGTTCTTTACCGACGTGCGGGTTCCCCTGGACCAGATCGTCGGGCAGCGCGGGCAGGGGTGGTACGTGGCCAATGCCACACTGGGCCATGAACGTGGCATGCTGGGCGACCCCGATGCACTGGAAAACCGGCTCCAGGCGCTGGTCAGGCTGATGCAAAAAGAACGCATCGGCCAGGGTTGCGCAATGGACAACGCCGTTCTGCGTGACCGGCTGGTTGCATTGCAAGCCGAAGTCGCGGCGATGAAATTCAACGGCATGCGCATCCTGTCGAACAGCCTTAGGGGGGATGCCGGCGGCATGGCGAAACTTGTCGTGAAGCTGCAGAGCTGTGAGCTCGCCCATCAGATTTCCGCGCTCGCGATCGACGCAATGGGCGAGATGGGCATACTCTATCACGGAAGCGAGCGCGAGCGCGAAGACGGTGCCTGGCAGTGGAACTACATGTTCCAGCTTGGTCTGATCATCGGTGGAGGCACCGCCCAGATCCAGAAGAACATCATCGCCGAACGCGGGCTGGAAATGCCGCGCGAACCCAAGTTCGCAACGCCTCCCGCGGCCGAACAGGCGACGGCCGTTGCAAGCGGGCAGAATAAGGGAGCCGCCTGATGGATTTCGGACTTTCGCAAGACCAGGAGATGCTCTGCGACGCGATCAGCCGCACTCTTGCTGATACTTGTCCGCTCGATCATGTGCGCGAATGCGCGGAGGGCTCGGTTCCCTTCAGCGACAACGTGCGTTCGGCGCTGGGCGAAATCGGCATTTGGGGAATGATGGTTCCCGAGCAACATGACGGGCTCGGGATGACAATGCTCGATGCCGCCGCTGTGGCCGAGCAGCTCGGCTATGCCGTCGCGCCGGTGCCTTTTATCGGTGCCCATGTACTGGCACCCCTTGCGCTGGCACAGGGCGGTAGCGAGGAGTTGAAGGCGCACTGGCTGCCGAGGATAGCGAAGGGCGAGGCGCAAATCGCCGTCGCGATCGCGGAAACGGTGGAGATCCGGGACCGGGCAGGCGTGGACTTCGACGGCGCAAAGCTCGACGGAACGGCTTTGTTCGCGCTCGACTTCCTGGAAGCCGACGCGTTTCTGGTAGCCGATACCGCCGGTCGTATGCACTTCGTAGCTGGCGATGCTGCGGGTCTGGAGAAGGTTGCTCTCAAAACGATCGACCGGACCCGGAGCGTAGGGGAGCTGCGGTTTTCTGGCGTAGCGGGCGAGGCTCTCGCGGACGATGGTGGGGCCACAGTCAGGCGCCTGCGGGACGCCAGCCGGGTGCTCCTAGCCGCCGATAGCCTCGGTGCGGGCCAGGCTATGATCGAAAAAGCGGTCGACTATGCCGGGCAGCGCGAACAGTTCGGACGAGTGATCGGCAGCTTCCAGGCGGTCAAGCATATGTGCGCGGAAATGGCTGCCCGCCATGAACCATGCCGTTCGCTGGTCTGGTATGCCGCCCATGCGTTCGATGCGACGCCCGACGAGGCTTCGCTGGTGGCATGCCATGCCAAATCACATACGGGCGAAGTCCACCGTTTTGTCGCCCGAACCTCAACCGAGGTGCATGGGGGGATGGGTTTTACCGATCTCCTAGGTCTGCATTTCTGGTTCAAGCGAATCGGTTTCGACCGCCAGGTTCTGGGAGGTCCCGAAGCGGTCCGGGCCGAAGCAGCGGCCTTGCAGGGGTGGACGCAGGTCGCATGAGACGATGAATTAGGCGCACGCTACCGACAAAATCGTGGCCACCAAGGAGAGAGGAATTAATACGTGATCGACTGGAACCTTGGCGACATCCTTGATGCAATCGAACCTGCGGTCCCGGAAGATGCTCCGGCGCTGATTAACGGCGACCGGATCATTACCTGGCCCGAAATGTCGAAGCGTTCGAACAATTTGGCGCGCAATCTGCGCGCGCAAGGTGCAGGCGACGGGGCGAAGATAGCCTTCTACATGCGCAACCGTTCCGAATACGGGGAATTGATGGCCGCATGCTTCAAGGGCCGCCTCACGCACGTGAACATCAATTATCGTTACCGTCCCGAGGAGGTTTTCTACATCTTCGACGATTCCGATAGCGAGGTAATTGTTTACAGTTCCGAGTTCCGCGACTGCATTCTTGAACTGAAGGAACGGTTGACCAAGGTTCATACATTTGTAGAAATCGGCGATGCTTCGCAGATCGCTTCCTTCGCGCTTCCTTACGAAAAACTTGTAGAAGGTAACGGCGCGCCTCTCGATATCGAGCGTTCTCCCGATGACCTGCTGTTCATATATACAGGCGGTACCACCGGCATGCCCAAGGGCGTGATGTGGCGACACGATGATATGCGCAAGGCTCAGCTCGACGCGCAAAAGCTGCTGGGTCCGGTTCCCCAGACCATGGAGGAAATGGTGGCCCTGGTGAAGCAGGGCGAGCTTGCACGCATCACTTTGCCGGCGTGCCCGCTGATGCATGGAACCGGGTTCATTACTGCTATCGGCACGCTCATGTCGGGCGGGGCCATCGTCACGCTGTCCGATCCATCCTTCGACGCGGAAGAATTGTGGGATGCGGTGGACCAGCACAAGGTGCAGAGCATCGCCATTGTCGGTGACGCTTTTGCCAAACCCATGCTGCAGGCGCTGGACGCCCACCCGAAGCGCTGGGACACGAGCAGCCTGATTTCGATCATCTCGTCCGGCGTCATGTGGAGTAAACAGGTAAAGGCGGGCCTGTGCAAACATATCCCCCAGGTCATCCTCATGGACAGTTTTGGCGCTTCGGAAGGGCTGGGCTACGGCTTGTCGGTGACGACCGCACAGGGCGGCACCAACACCGCGAAATTCGGGATCGGGGAATTTTGCGACGTATTCGACGAGAACGACCGGAAGGTCGAGGCGGGGAGCGGCGTGCCCGGCTTTATTGCCCGCAAGGGCGCAATCCCCACAGGATACTACAAGGACCCGGAAAAGTCGGCCAAGACTTTCAGGACGATCGATGGCGTGCGTTACTCCATCCCGGGCGACTGGTGCCGGGTGGAATCCGATGGAAGCCTGACCTTGCTGGGCCGCGGCAGCGTCTGCATCAACACCGCAGGTGAAAAGGTTTACCCCGAGGAGGTGGAGGAAGTGCTCAAAACCCATCCCGCCATTGCCGACGCGCTTGTCGTCGGGGTGCCTGACGAAAAATGGGGCGAAGCGGTGACCGCTGTGGTGCATTTGACCCAGGATGCGGACTTCGACGCGCAAGCGATCAAGGATCACGTGCGGGAACAATTGGCAGGCTACAAAACACCCAAGGCGATTTGCCCAACGCAAACCGCCTTGCGCGCGTCAAACGGCAAGGCGGATTATACTACGGCCAAAGAGATCGCGAAAGCGGGTGCCGGGGCCTCGTGAGCCATTTGCCCCCTCCTGACTATGATGTCGTAATCGTCGGGGCCGGGTTCAGCGGAATATACCTGCTTTACAAGCTGCGTCAGGCGGGGTTCGACGTTCTGCTGGTAGACGCAGCGGAGCAGCCGGGGGGAATCTGGTACTGGAACCGCTACCCGGGAGCACGGGTCGATTCCCAGGTTCCACTTTACGAATTTTCCATTGCGGAAGTATGGAAAAGCTGGACGTGGAGCGAACGATTTCCAGGCTGGGAGGAACTGCGCGCCTATTTCCTCCACGTCTGCGATACGCTCGACCTCTGGCCGGCAATGCGAATGAAAACACGGGTCGAAAGCGCGCAGTTCGATGAAGACACCGCCTACTGGCGATTGAAGCTCGACGAAGGCGGGAAAGTAAGCGCGCGTTTCCTTTTGCCGGCCCTGGGGTTCGCCTCGAAACCCTACATTCCCGATATCCCGGGTCTTAGCGATTTCGAAGGCGACTGGTGCCATACCGCCCGCTGGCCGCAGGAAGGCATCGACCTTTCTGGCCGCCGGATCGCCCTGATCGGCACGGGTGCCAGCGGCGTACAGGTGGCGCAGGAGGCGGCAAGCTGCGCGGAGCAGCTGACGCTTTTTCAGCGAACCCCGATTCTCGCCCTTCCCATGCGGCAGGAAAAACTGGACGCTGATCGTCAGCTTCGCGAAAAATCCGAATATCCCGCTGTCTTCCAGAAAAGGCTTACGACAAGTGGCGGTTTCGAATGCCAATCGCTGGACATCTCGGCCCTGGCTGTGACCGAGGAAGAGCGGACTACGCATTTCGAGGATTTGTGGCAGCGAGGAGGGTTGCGCTTCTGGTATCATAATTTCGCTGACATACTGACGAACGAGGACGCCAATCGCCACGCCTACGAGTTCTGGCGTGACAAGGTGCGCGAGCGGATCTGCGACCCGACCATTGCCGAGAAGCTCGCTCCCGATGAGCCGCCACATCCCTTCGGGACCAAGCGACCATCGCTCGAACAGAATTATTACGAGATCTTCGCACAAGACAATGTGACGCTGGTCGATCTGAACGACACCGCGATCACTCGCGTCACCGAGGCCGGGATAGAAACAGCCACTGGCATGATCCCGTGCGATCTCATTGTCTTCGCGACCGGCTTCGATGCCGGTCGTGGCGGGCTCATCGACATGAACATCACCGGCCGCGGTGGGCTGGGGCTGGCAGAAGCATGGAAGAGCGAGATCAAAGCCTATCTAGGCATGGCCGTCGCCCAATTTCCGAACATGCTGTTCGCCTACGGCCCGCTCAGCCCTTCAGGCTTTTCCAACGGTCCGACAAGCGCCGAAATCCAGGGTGACTGGATCTGCGATTTCCTGATCTGGCTGCGCGATAACAGGATCGGCCTTTTCGAAGCCGATGCGCTGGCCGAGCGAAGCTGGACCGATATGGTCGCCCAAGTAGGGTCGATGACGCTCTTCCCCAAGGCTGAATCGTGGTACATGGGCGCCAATATTCCCGGCAAACCCCGACAACTGATCAATTTCCCCAGCGTATCTGGTTACGCCGATCTATGCCACGATGTCGCACGGCACGATTATCGTGGTTTTATCAGGAATACACTATCCGGTATGGAGACTGCGCCGAAATGAATGAAATGAAACCAATCCACGACGGGTCAGCAGATATCGATCCCGTATGGGCCGGCGACGGGGCGGATATACCCGAATGGTTCGCCTGGGCGCTGAGCGTGCCCCGTGAGGAAGGCTTCGTAGAGGTTGGTGGCGCGCGGGTGCATTATCTTCGCTGGGGCAAGCGTGACCGGCCCAAATTGCTCATGACTCACGGTTTTCTCGCCCATGCCCGCTGCTTTGCCTTCATCGCACCGTACCTTGCCGAAGACTACGACGTGGTGGCGTTCGATCTGGCCGGTATGGGCGATAGCGAGATGCGCGGCGTGGCCGATATAGCTGCGCGGGGAAAGGAATTCGTCGAGATCAGCGAAGCGCTCGATTTGTTTGCGGATGGAAGCAGACCGACGATCATCGCCCATAGCTTCGGCTCGGGTGCAGCGCTGACCGCCGTTTCCCAATCGCCGGATGCCTTCGCCGGCGTTATTGTCTGCGATCTCATGGTGATGCGGCCCGAAAAGCTGGAGAAATACTGGACCATGGGCAGATCGAGCCCCGGGTCGGGTAATCCTGACAAACCGGTGCGACGCTACCCCACCTACGAAGCGGCGCGCGAGAGGTATATCCTGTCGCCGCCGCAGGCAGTTGGTGAGCCGTTCCTGATGGATTACATGGCCTATCACTCTCTCCGCCGCGATGGCGAGGAGTGGACATGGAAGTTTTCTCCCGAAGTGTTCCGGCGCAGCAACAAGCCCGACGAATGGCTGACAGTAGGCCAGAGGCTGGTCGATGCGCCCGGGCGCAAAGCGATTGTGTACGGCGAGAAAAGTCAGCTCTTTGATCGCGATTCCGCCCGCTATATCCGGGAACTGGGAGGGGGAAAGATACCAATTGTTGCAGTGCCCGATGCACGCCATCATCTCATGCTGGATCAGCCGCTCGCGTTCGTCGCTGCGCTTCGGGCGGTACTGGCCTTTTGGAGCCTCTGAGATCCCCCATACTAAGAGGCTGGTTCCTGGTCAGAGGCCAGCGAGATGGGGGTAAAGGGCGTCCATATTCATCTTGTACTATATCCGAACCATTGTCGCCGTCGGCACGGCGAACGCTTCGTTGGTCTCGATGCCAGCTGGGGCAAAAGCTTTATCGGGAGCAACTCGCTTAGCGCGCCAACCATTGCTGATCTTTAGCAAACGTTCACTCCGCGTGCGATCTGGATCGTGGCCCATGGGGTCAAAAGATAAGGCGCTTTACTAATATCACGCGGATGTATATGCCCATGGACGGGGATTGGGCTAATTCTCTCCCTCTCCTCTCCACAGACTAAGGGGCGACCCTCGAGGTCGCCCCATTTTGCAGTAAGCGGCGGAGCCAATTATCGTCGCACTGAAGAGATGGGAAGGGATGCTATATGACACTGAGAGCGATGGTGCTCGCCACTTCGGCCATCTTGGCTTGGCCGCAGATGGCTTTAGCGCAGGATTCCACAACTGATGAGGCGGAACCCCAAGGATCCGTAATCATCGTGACGGCCCAACGCCAATCTCAAAGTCTGCAAGAGGTGCCGATCGCGGTCAGTGCCTTCGATGCTACGGCTCTCGAAAGCCAGCAGATCGAAAACGCTGCTGACCTTCAATTGACGCTCCCGAACGTCTCATTTTCGAAGGGCAACTTCACCGGGTCGTCCTTCACCATCCGTGGTATCGGCGATCTTTGTGTTGGTGTGACGTGTGACGCAGCGACGGCTATCCATATCAATGGTTCCCCTCTTTTTGGTACCCGGCTGTTCGAAACAGAATATTTTGACCTTGAGCGAATTGAGGTCCTACGGGGGCCGCAGGGCACCCTCTTCGGCCGCAACGCTACCTCGGGTGTTGTCAACCTTGTGACAGCCAAGCCTGACCTCGGTTCTTTCGGCGCGGCCGGAGAGTTCGAGTATGGGAATTACAACAGCATCAAGGCCGAGGGGATGGTCAATGTCCCGATCGGCGATTCTATCGGCGTTCGGGTAGCCGGATTCTTTCTGAATCGCGACGGTTACACCACAAACCTTTTCGACAATTCGGATGTCGACGACCGAGACATGTACGCTGTTCGTGGTTCTCTTCGTTTTGAACCCGGTGCCGATACCACTCTCGACTTCATGGCATATTATTTCAGGGAAGATGACACCCGTTTACGTAATCAAAAGCAGGCCTGCCAGCGTGACCCGCTCGGCGTGCTGGGTTGTCTGAACAATCGCCGCGACTTTGACATCACCAATGCCAATTCCACAGTCGGCGCAACGCTCAGTTCGCAAGAGTTCTTCGCTATTCAGGGAATTCCCTCAGTACTGGGATTGGGAAGCCTGTACGGCCCCGATGCATTTGCAGGATTCGATAAGCCCGACGATGTGCGCACGGTAAACACGGCGTATACTCCATTCTATTTTGCCGATGAAGTGCAGCTACAGGCCCGTCTCGAGCAGCGCATCGGAGCTATGACACTGACTGCAACCGGTCTTTATCAGGACACCGAAGTCGATTCCCGGCAGGACTACTTTTTGGGCATTCAGGATCGTACCGGCTTTGCTACGGCCTTGAACGTGTTGTCCGGCTTCGCGGCCAACGGTTTGCCTACCGGCCTCCCCGCACCTGCACCGGCGTTCGTGCCAGGTTCGTCGGCGTATTTTACCCCGATTGTGGAGGCTCTCATCCCCAATGGCCCAGGGGGCGTATTGTGCACCTCCGATAACGATGATGGGAACAGGGGCGCGTTCGAAGGTAATGTATTGTGCGGCGAAACGCCGCTATCCTTCGACAGGTCTTCAGAGCAACGCGAATCCTGGAGCGGCGAAATCCTCCTTTCCAGTGATTTCGACGGAGCATTCAATTTCCTGCTCGGAGGGATCTATGCAAAGTCCAAGACTACCGACAACAGTTACTATGTAAACTCATTCGCGCTTGACTACGCCAGTGCCATTCTGGGATCGTTTGGTACTTTGGCAGGCGGTGCACCGCCATCCTACTTCGCAACATCCATGTACCGCAACAATTCTCTCGAGGCTAATCTTGAGAGCTTCGGTGTGTTCGGAGAGATCTACGTCGACCTGACCGAGCGTCTGACCTTCACCGGAGGTTTGCGGTATAACGACGACAAGAAAGACGTGACTGCGCGCACGACCTTGATTAGCTTCCTCAATCCTTACGCGAATGACGGGGAGCCGTTCGACAGCCCGATCACTCCCTTAACCGGTCCCTCTGGTCTTTTTGATGCCGATCCTGGTACGCCAGGTGAGCAGCTGACGCAATTTAGAGAAGTAGGTTTCGATGAAATAACCGGGCGTGCGGTGCTCGACTACGAAGTTACGCCTGACAATTCGATTTACGCATCTTATGCCAGGGGCTATAAATCCGGGGGTATCAACCCGCCCCTTTCGCCCGTTTTCGATGTGGCTGAAAGCTTCGGATCAGAAACCATCGACGCATTTGAAATCGGATCGAAAAATACCTTTGCGAATGGCGCACTGCAATTAAACGCTACTGCATTCTACTATAAGTATAGCGGGTTGCAGCTTAGCCGCATCGTCGCCCGTACCTCAGTTAATGATACTATCGATGCCGATATCTGGGGTGTGGAACTAGAGTCCGTTATCCGGCCCGATCCCGATTGGCTTGTCAACTTGACGTTCAGTTATCTCAACGCGGAAGTTGCCGGCGACCAGTTCTTCTCCAATCCGCGCGACCCGGGTGGCGGCGATCCTGATGCCGTCATCATCAAGGATATCAGCAACGGTGCTAATTGTGCCGTAACCGGGCCAGCCCCCGGCGCGGCCGACGCATTCGTGGCCGGAGTGAACGCAGCTCTGGGTCTTCGTGGTCCCGAAGAATTTCCTAATGACGGCAATCTTGCGTCAAGCGGCGCATTCAGCATTTGCGATGTCTTGGCCGGAGCCGTTCCGGCGGGCAGCGGCCTTGCGGTATTAAGCCCTGGCGTAGAGGTCAACTTAAAAGGGAACAAGTTGCCGCAGGCCCCCGAAATGAAGGTTTCGATGGGTGTGCAGTACACCGCCACTTTCGACAATGGCATGACTCTGGTTCCTCGCGTGGACGTAGCGCTGACTGGTGAGCAATACGGCAATATCTTTAACGGCAGGGTCAACCGGATCGAGCCATTCGTGCAAGCCAACGCGATCGTGCAGTTGAACAGTGCGGATGAGCGTTGGTTCGTGCGCGGATTTGTTCAGAACATTTTCGACAGCAGCTCGGTGACAGGATTGTACTTGACCGACGCATCCTCGGGGAATTTTACCAATATCTACACTTTGGATCCTCGTAGATATGGTGTTGCTTTGGGGTTCAGTTTCTAACAGGTCCAGATCGTGTTGGCGGGGAGATCGGTGGTCCTCCCAACGATCCGAACGGACAGTGCCAGCTAGTTCGTATTTCGACCCATGACTTTATAGCTTTTCCAGAGCGGCGTAATGCTCGATGACCGCCTCGTAAGCCTACCGACAAGGCGGTCATCGAACCGGCCAAATGCGAGCTGCACTCGAACTGCCTGTACGATCGCTCGTTGATGTCGCTACGAGATGCTCGCGGAAAGCTTAAGGCCTTACATAGATACGACAATGAAGAGTCACCGAATATTGCAATCGGGATATCCGATGGTGATACTGGCAAACGCACTCTGCGAAAGGCGGAAACATGCTGACCCCTATGATCCAAGATTGGGTCACAGTGCACGAGGTGCTGACGCGTTAGGAAAAGTTGGAAGGGGCTGCGGGGCAGACTTCTGAGAAAACTTATCCTAACTCTGTTCAGGTTTCATAACTGATTTTCGATCGACCGGAGCTGGCTCAACCGACGTGCGATTGTCGCGAGACAATTCGACCCATCCCAACCCAAGCGACTTCTGGATCGCGATCCAGCCATTTGTCATGGCGGCGATCGCCCGATCGAGATTTGCTCTGGCCTGTGCGCGCTTGCGGATCGAAGTGTTGAGTTCGCCTTGCGAGATTACCCCCGCGGCGCGGCGTTGCTCGTTAAGCTCCGCAGCCGTGTCGGCCTGCCGACTGATCTGCGCCAGCGCGGCTACGTTGGCTCTTTGTTGCCCGAACCGAGCAAGCGATTGTTCGGCGTCGCGTAGTGCGCCCAGGACCACTTCAAGATAGCGCGCTTCGGCCGCGTCGCGCGCACTCTCGGCCTGATCGATCGATGCTGCCGTGCGGCCGAAATCAAGCAGGTTCCACTGCAGCCGCGGCAAAGCGATTGCCGATAAGTTGCCCGGGTCCAGGATGTCGTCGGGCTCCGATCCGCCCAAACCGAGAATCCCCATGAAGGAAATCTTTGGGAAGCGAGCAGCCTCTGCCACGCCAATGCGCGCATTCGCCGCGGCCAGCATGCGTTCGGCGGCTCGAACATCCGGCCGCCGCGCTATTAGCGCTGCGGGATCGCCCACCGCGACCCGTTCGGGGGGAAGCGGAATTTCGGCCTGAGCCGCCAGGAGCCCGTCGAGTGCGCCGGGCGCTTCGCCCGTCAGCACCGCGAGTGTGTCCTTGAACACATCGATGTCCGCTTGAGCTTCGGCGATCTGCGACTTGAGCAGTTCGAGCTCGGCGTTCGCGTCACCGACCGGAAACAGTGCGAGAGCGCCCTGTGTATAGCGCTGATAGGTCAGTTCGAGAATTTGCTGCTGCAAGTCGCGCTCTCGCTGGACAAGCTCGAGTCGCCCCTGCGCTTCTCGCAGGCCCACATACGCCCGCGCGACCTCGGCGGCGAGCTGGACTTTCGCATCCTCGGCGTTCGCCACCGAGGCCGCAGCCTGAGCGTTAATGGCCTCGACACGCCGTGCCTGCCCCCCAGCGAAATCGATCTCCCAGTTTGCGTTGAGCCCGAGGTTGTAGACGCTGACGCTGTCCTGCTCTTCGTCGTCAGCAGGAGCGCCGGGCGATCCCGGGGGCGGGCCGCTGCCGATATCCAGCCCTGGGATATTCGCCTGGACCGCAGTCGCCTGCGCAGCCACGGCGGGTAGCCGGTTGGCGCGCTCCTGGCGGACGGCAGCCCTTGCCTGTTCGATGCGAGCGCGCGCTGCGGCCACGCCCGGATTGCCGGCCAGCGCACGCGCCTCAAGTTCATTGAGAACCGGATCGCCGAGCAGCGTCCACCAGTCGCCGGCAATCGGCGCCAACGGATCGATTTCGGGGCCAGCCCGTACGAACGCATTGCCTGCGTCGGTCGCAAGTTGCGGGGGGCCGGCATAGTCGGGAACGGACATGCAACCCGCGAGGAGCGCCATGGGAGCGAGGAGGGTTAGGGTCTTGCGCATAGAGTTCTCAGTGCATCGAAAGGGATAAGTTCTTCGGGAGAGGCTTGAGGAACAGTACCAGCGGCACCGTGACCAGGGTAATCGCGCCCATGGCGAAAAAGACATCGTTGTAGGTCATCACGAACGCATCGCGCTGAATGATGCCGGAAAGCATCTCCAGCGCGGCCTGTGGATTGCCCAGCGACGCCGTCATGGTGTCCAGGTATTCCTGTAGCCGGGGGCTGTTGGCGTTGAGAGTTTCCTCCATCCGCCGACTATGATGCCACAGGCGCTGGTCCTGGAACGAAGCAAGCCCGGCGAGCGCGAAAGAGCCCCCTAGGTTTCGCGCGGCGTTGAAGATCCCGGAAGCATCGCCGGCATCCTCCTTGGCAACCGAAGCTACCGTCGCCTGGTTGAGGAACATCATCGTGAGGATCATGCCGATGCCGCGCAGGAACTGGCTTTCGGTGAACACTCCACCTCCCGATTCCGCTGTCAGATTTATGCTGACGAAGCAGCTTAGCGCCATGATGAACATGCCCGCGCCCACAGCAATCCGGATGTGTATCCTTCGTATCATGAAGGGCAGCACAGGCATCAGCAGGAAGGCCGGAACACCCATCCAGAAGATGACCAGTCCGGTCTGCAAGGCGTTATAATCGGAAATAATCGCGAGAAATTGCGGGATCACGTAGGTCGAGCCATACATGACCATGCCAAGCGCCAGTGCCATCACCACGACACTGGCAAACTGCCTGCTGAGCATCAGGCGCAATTTGAGCACCGGCTTGCGTGCATACAGCTGCCCGTAGATCAGGAGCGCGAAGCCGACGACCGTCATCACAGTGAGCTTCACGATCAGCGTGGATTCGAACCATTCCTCGCGGTGGCCTTCTTCCAGCACGATGGTCAGCCCACCCAACCCAAGGATCATACCGGCTATTCCCGCCCAATCAGCCTCGCGCAGGTAAACCCAGTCCGGCTTTTCATGGGGTAGCCCGATGAATAGTAAAGCAAGGAGCAACGCGCAGACGGGCACGTTGACGAAGAAGGCGTAGTGCCAGCTCAGGTTCTCGGTAAGCCAGCCCCCCACCAACGGGCCCATTACCGGCCCAAGAACCACGGTCATTCCGAAGAGCGCCATGCCAATCGGCTGTTGCGATGGAGGCAGTCGCTTTGCGACGATGGTCATGGCGGTTGGAATAAGCGCGCCGCCCATGAACCCTTGACCGGTGCGACCGATGATCATCGTCGTCAGATCGGTGGCAATGCCGCACAACACCGAAAAGGCCGTGAAAGCAGAAACCGCGACTATGAGCAGCGTGCGAAGGCCGAGCAGTCTTTCCAGCCACGCGCTCAGAGGGATGATGATGATCTCGGCAACAAGGAAGGCTGTCGCGATCCAGGTGCCCTCGGTTCCGGTAGCGCCGATTTCCCCCTGGATCGTCGGCAGCGCCGAATTGACGATCGAGATGTCAAGCGTTGCCAGCATCGCCCCCAGCGCGCCGGCGGCTACGGCGATCCAAGCCGTAGCATCGGCCTTTTCGACCGGCGGCGAAACCGCTGCAGCGGCGCCTGCCATCGGTCAGTCTTCGGCCGCGTTGCGGATCGAATCGAGTTCGTCTCTGGCGGCGCGCGTATCGACACTCGCGACAACGGACATGCCCGGCACCAGCAGACGCAGGATCTCGGGCGGAGCCTCGATGGATATGCGCACCGGGACGCGCTGAACGATCTTGGTGAAGTTACCCGTCGCGTTTTGCGGAGGTAGGATCGAGAATTCCGCGCCGGTTCCGGGGGCGATACTTTCCACTCTTCCCGATAACTCGAGGTCGGGCAGCGCGTCGATTTCCAGGGTGACGGGTTGCCCGGGGCGAACGAGACCGAGTTGCGTTTCCTTGAAATTCGCCGTCACGTAGAGGCGGTCGGTCGGTACGAGGCTCATAAGGCGTTGGCCAGGCTGGACAAATTGTCCAGGTCGGACCGTGAGGTCACCCACCCGCCCGGAAATACTGGCCTGGAGCGTGGTCGATGACAGGTTCAGACGGGCGGCCTCGAGTTGCGCACGAGCGGCGTTGGCTTGCGAATTGGCCTGGTCTATCTGCTCGCTAAGCGTGTTCTGTCGGCGCTGTGCCGCCGTGAGCGCGGCGCGCGCTGCCGCGACTTGAGCCTGCGCTTCTCTGGCCTGGGCCTCCAGCTGATCGAGCCTCTCGCGCGGCTCCGCTCCCGAAGCGGCAAGGGGGCGGTACCGGACAACCTGCTCAGCAGCGAGACCAGCCTGTGCAGATGCCGCTGCGAGCTGTGCACGGGCCTGGGCAATTGCCGCGTCCTGCTCTTGTTGCTGGGCGCGTACCGTATCTGCTCCGGCGAGCGACGCGGCGATCTGGGCTTCGACCTGGTTCGTTTGGGCACGATAATCTCGCACGTCCAGCTGGACAAGCGCATCGCCCGACGCGACTGTTTGATTCTCCGTCACTAATACGCGCTCGACGTAGCCCGCAATTTTGGGGGAGATGATGACGCTGTCGGCGGCAATATAAGCGTTGTCGGTGGACTGCTGGAATCTGCCGTACGTCTGATGATTGTAATACCAGTAGCTCCCGGCGAGCAGGACCAGAATGCCGGCGATCAGCAGACCCAGCCGGACCCGCGGACTGGACAACCCCGTCGGACGTGCGCCTTCATCGCTAGCCCCTGCGGTCTCGTCCGCCATGATTATTTCGCTCCTCGCCATCGTTTGAGCCACTGCGCGAGCGATATAGCGGTCAAAACAAAATGCGAAAGTCCTTTACTATTTTTCTCCGATCGATAGGAATGTCTCATGCCAGAAGATGAGGGCACTCTCGCACTCGACAATGTCATCACCCACGATGATCGAGCGATCTTCATGATGGACCAGATCAGCCGCGCCGCGCGCAAGGCATTCGATGACCGAGCACAGCCGCTGAGCCTCAATCGTACGCAGTGGCGTGTGTTGGCGCAGCTCATCAGAGCTCCTGCCCTGAACCAGACGGACATCGCCAGGAGACTTGAAATCACATCCTCCAGCAGCGGCCTGGAAGACATGACGCCTTCGCGCTTGAGTGACCGGACGCGGCTTGCGCAAGTCATAGCAATATTCGGTCGCCACGGGCGGGGCGGCATCACGCCCGTGTTGGGACTAGGCCGATCTCAAACCAAAACACATTCGACGCGCCCGGATGCCCCGCTCGTGGCGATTGCGCCAGGGGACGAACCTCGGTCATGTTCTATAGCGGACAACCGAATGGAGCATGCGGGACGCGAACTTTCATTGCACCGGCCCTCTGCCGGACGAACAAACCGCTGGCGGCGTGCTAGATGGAAACTAACGCAAACTTCTCCCTAGTGGCGTGGATCGTTGGCATTCTGATGCTTACGACCATCGCTTTCGCGATGTGGCTAATCGATCCCAGACCAAATCAGGAAACATATCAGATCAAGTTTGATCGCTCCGTGGAAGGCCTTCAGTCGGGATCGACTGTAACACTATCGGGAGTCCCTGTGGGACAGGTAACATCGGTCCGTCTGGCGGAAAATGAACCGGAAAACGTGGTCGTTGTTCTGACTCTCGATCCTTCTGCGGCGAAAGTCCACGGCCTTGAAGCGACAATCAGCACGGATCTGATAACTGGAGAGGCTGCGCTCGTGCTCGAGGGCCGACGGGGTCGTCAGGGCATTTACACCGACAAGTCAGGAAAAAAGATCATTCCCGCCGCGGACGAAACCGGACTATTGGGGAGGGATGCGACCGCCACTGTAGAGACCGTGGCAAATAGCATTCGCGCTCTGAACGAAGGACTGGAGCCAGAAAAGCAACGGGTGATCACCTCCGATCTTGTCCAGCTTCGAGTCACGACGGCCGCACTCGCATCGGACGCCGAAGGTTGGGACGAACGATTGGCCTCAACAAAAGGAAGATTGTTAGACTTAGGGCAAAGGGTTGGTGGATGGGGAAATAATCTTCGAGATGCAGATCGGCGGATCTCAGGGCGGAGCGCTTCGGCTATCGCGCAACGACGCCTTCGCCAATTCAGGGAGGGGGTGCAGAACGCTGAAAACAAACTTTCCCAGATAAGGAGTGGCATTCCGGCGGTCGAAGATTCTTTGGTTGAAGGTGAAACGGACCTTCGCGAGCTTAGTCGCGAACTTGCTCCTCTCAGTGAAAAAATCGAAGATATTCAGGTTGAGGGAATTACATCAAATCCTCCCCTCCCAGACTATCGGCCAAAAAGAAGAGAAGCTGGAACGAATATCGATGATTTAAAGTAAACCGAACGGATGACTGCTTCCGGGCAGAGCGCGCAGCCCGTAGAATAGCGGAGATTGGAGCGCAAAGCGGATAACGACCTACTCCGCGGTCAAGTTTGAAATTGAAATTCCGAGTCCTAAAAAAGGCATCGAACCAATACATTAGAGGGATTTTGCGGGCCTTTTGCGGGCTTTTCAGCTTGACCGAAATATCTAAACATCAGAAATTAAACGGAAAAGAAGTTCGAATGTGATGCCTCTTCTGGGACTCGAACTCACCAGCCCTGAAAACAAACAGGAAAATGCCGATCAGATCGAGCAAACCCAGTCTATCGAAGTGATTTTTCCTCTTCTGGGCACCAACTCATTGAAATCATTGAATAAATCGTCAGAAACACGGTCCTCGGAGCGTGTTTGCTACGATTCACTGTTACGGTTTGGTGCCCATAGTTCCGGCTTAAGCATCGGAAAAACAGTCAGAAATGG
>NZ_JBSXNU010000023.1:0-25619 GCF_056857815.1 Qipengyuania sp. B-5
GATATGCGGTGGGATTTCAACGAACATATGGACGTGATCGCGTGAAAGCGCGCCATTGACGATCGTCACGCCCATTTCGACACAGACCTGCTTGATGATCTCGCGCACCCTGAGGCGGACCTCGCCGTGCAACACCTTGAAACGGTATTTGGGCGCCCAGACGATATGATAGCGATGATGAAAGGTCGTGTGGCAACCACTCGAATAGCCCATAGCAGGTATCCTCGGGAAAGTGAGACTTCACGCCTTTCAGGCGGTCTCACTTTCCCGAGGATACCTGCTATTATGCGAGTCTATGGCTGAAGCCAGTATCCGACTGAAGTCGGAGGGGTTGCTCCCAAAGCGTGACGCTAAAGGAAGCAGTTAAGCGGTCGCAGCACGAGCCCACGCCCGAGGAATTGGCGAAGGAAGAGAAGGAACGAAAACGGCGAGAGCGGCGCTGGGCGCGGAACGATTGGGATTACGTCCCCAGCTTTTCGTCATTTAGCCATTGGCCAGAATGGGATTATGCACCGACCGGCAAGGTATCGTTCGAGTTCGACCTCTATCTCCGATACTCGTCATCTCTCCGCCGCTCCTTCAAGGATGCCAAGATCCAGCGCCTGGAAAACATGGCGAACGATATCGCAGTGGGTCTTGCCGTACTGGCTTCTGCGAAGCGCGAGGATGACAGGCGAGCCGAGGAAGACCGCATCCGTGCAGAAGAAGAAGCGCGTCGGCGCAACGAGGCTAGACGGCTAGCCTATATCGAAGACCGGCGCCTCGAGGTGCTCGATCTCGTGTTCGAGCGGGTCGAGAAACGCGACCGCCTGCGCCGCCTAGCCAGACAACTAACTGAGGAACTCAAAGCCACGTCCTCGCCGCGTTCCGCCGAGTTTCTTGACTGGCTCAGTGCAATTGTTGAGCGAGCCGAGCGCGCTTCAAGTGTCGAAGGATTCGAGGTCTTGTTCGAGGCTGAACACATGTTTGGACCAGACGATGATAAGGGCTTTTACCCTTCGCGCTATGGCTGGTAACCAACATCAAGCCACATGTGACGCAGCTGATAGCCAGCCCCCACGATCTCAGGATGTCCGCTTGCATCCACTCAAAAGTGTGGGTCTGAGTGTGGGTCTGGTGAACTCTGAAATCTCCATATCGATCTGATATCAAATCGTTATTTCAGATATAGGTCGGACTCCGTCTCCGCCACTACCTTCATTCAGCCGGCGACGGCTCCTGCGATCAGTGCCTCCACCACTGCCGGCTCCGCCAGCGTCGAGGTGTCGCCAACCTTGTCGGATTCGCCTTCCGCAATCTTGCGCAGGATGCGGCGCATGATCTTGCCGCTGCGGGTCTTGGGCAATGCGGGGGCGAACTGAATGACATCGGGTGAAGCGATCGGGCCGATTTCACCGCGCACGAACTGCCGCAATTCCTGCCGCAAATCCTCGCTCTCGGGTTCATCTGCATTCAGGGTGACGAAAGCGTAGATGCCTTGGCCCTTCACGTCGTGGGGCATCCCGACGACCGCGGCCTCGGCCACTTTGGGATGGGCCACCAAGGCGCTTTCCACTTCGGCTGTCCCCATGCGGTGGCCGGACACATTGATCACGTCGTCGACGCGGCCAGTGATCCAGTAATAGCCGTCCTCGTCGCGGCGACAGCCGTCGCCGGTGAAGTAACGCCCCGGATAAGTCGTGAAATAGGTCTGGAAAAATCTTTCGGGATCGCCCCAGACGCCCCTCATCTGTCCTGGCCAGCTCTGGGTGAGGACGAGATTGCCCTCGGTGGGACCTTCGAGCAGTGCGCCTTCATTATCGACCAGCGCCGGAAAGACACCGGGTAACGGTTTGGTCGCGCTGCCGGGCTTGGTTGTCGTCGCACCCGGCACGGGCGCAATCAGTGCGCCCCCGGTCTCAGTCTGCCACCAGGTATCGACAATCTCGCAGCGCCCTTCGCCGACAACATCATGATACCAGTTCCACGCCTCCGGATTGATCGGTTCGCCAACCGTGCCCAGCAAGCGCAACTGCGAACGGTCATGACGCTCCACCCAGTCATTACCTTCCCGCATCAGTGCGCGGATGGCAGTCGGCGCGGTGTAGAAGATAGTGACGCCGAGCCTGTTCGAGGTTTCCCAGAAACGTCCGAAGTCGGGGTAGCTAGGCACGCCGTCGAACATCACCGTCGTCGCGCCATTGGCGAGCGGACCGTAGACGACGTAGCTATGCCCCGTCACCCAGCCCACATCGGCGGTGCACCAGAAGACATCGTCTTCCTTAGCGCCGAACAGCATGTCGAAAGTCGCGGCAACCCATAGCATGTAGCCTCCCGTGGTGTGCATCACTCCCTTGGGTTTGCCGGTAGAACCACTGGTGTAGAGGATGAACAGCGGATCTTCCGCGTTCATTCGTTCCGGCGGACACTCGGCTGGGACCGAGCCACGCAAATCGTGCCACCAGCGATCGCGGCCCTCGACAAAGTTGACTTCGCCGCCCGTGCGCCGAACCATGATGACGGCTTCGACCGGGGACTTCGCAAGCGCCTTGTCCGCATTTGCCTTCAGCGGAATGCGCTTCCCTCCGCGCACGCCCTCATCGGCGGTGACGAGCAGTTTGGCACCGCAATCCTGGATACGGTCGGCAAGGCTGTCTGGCGAAAAGCCGCCGAAGACCACCGAATGGATGGCCCCGATCCGCGCACAAGCCAGCATAGCGAACGCGGCTTCGGGGATCATCGGCATGTAGATCGCGACACGGTCGCCCTTCCCGACCCCGCATTCCTTTAGCGCACTGGCGAAACGGCAGGTTTCCTCATGCACTTGGCGATAGGAAAGGCTGTAGCCTTCGCCCGGCTCGTCCCCCTCGAAGACGATCGCGGTCCGATCACCGCTCGTATCGAGATGCCGGTCGAGGCAGTTGACGGAGACGTTGAGCTCACCGTCGTCGAACCAGCGGATGCCGAAATCCGCCTCTTCGAATGAGCTCCCGTTTGCCTTGGTCGGAAAGCTGTCCCAGTCGAGCCGCCCGGCTTCCTTCAGCCAATAGCTTTCCGGATCGCGCTGCACCGCTTCGTGCCTGGCCGCCAGTTCCTGCTTCGCATCCATTTCGATTATCTCTCCTCGCTTGCGCCGGGATCATATCGGCCTTGTGCGCGGGTGCAATCGTCCAGTCCGACTATCGCCCCAGCTTGACGCCGAACCAGATGGTTCGAGGTGTACCCAGATCGATCGATCCGCCCTGGTTGCGCGTGACGATTTCCGCATCGGTCAGGTTTTCGCCGCGCATGACGAATGAGATATCGCGGCTCAGTGGCAGCTGGACATATGCATCCAGCGTGGTGACTGCCGGCAGGACATCACTTTCAAGATCGTCTTCGAACTGCTTTCCGACATGGCGAACGGTTGCAGCCACCCGCCCCGTCTCGCCAATCCGGTAGCTTAGCGTTGCGCCGCCGACCCAAGCCGGAGTCTGCGAGGGACGATTGCCGTCGAAGGCCGCTCCAGCCTGTTCCGCGGCGGCATCGGTATAGGCAATCGAGCCGTCGAACCTCACCGCTCCAAGATCGAGACCGGCGTTCGCCTCGACCCCGCGGGCGTGAATGGCATCGATGTTCTGCCGCTCACGCGTCACCGCATCGATCGTCACATTTGCGATTGCGCCTTTCACCCGGTTGTCGAAAGCAGTCACCGAGAATGCAAGCGCATCGCTTGGCGAGAAATCGATCCCCGCCTCAAATCCCTCCAGCCGCTCATTGGCAAGCGCGGCGTTGGCATTGGTGGTGACGGGGAAGACCACGAATGGCCGGTAGAGTTCGTTGAGCGTGGGCAGGCGCAGCGCGGTGTAGGCTGCTGTACGCAGCTTCAAACCGCCGCCTGCATCGAACAGCGCTCCTCCGCGGAAAGATTGCGTCCATCCGGCCCGATCGGGATAGGTTTCCTCGAGAAGAACCGCACCCGCGGCATTGCGCGCGGTATAGAAGCCCTCGCGGATCGTATAACGATCAAGCCGCGCGCCCGCAGTGAGCGTCAATCGACCCAGCAGCAGATCGTCTTCGACGAAAATGCCGAGGTCGGTATTTACACCGCCTGCATTGCGCCGCTCGCTTATCGCGCCGGTGAAAGCACTGATGGCGGTTTCGTAGAGCTCGCCTTCGCTACGCCGGTAGTCGATCCCCAGACGCAGCACATTACCGTCACCCACAGGAGGTCGGATCTCGAACTTGCCACCTAGACCGGTCGCGGGTGTGTTGCGCTGGTCGAGCACGGGAACGAAGCGCGTCGAACTGACGACGACATTTGTGAAATTGCGCGCCTGGACGTAAGCGAGCGCATCGAACCTCCACTCGCCGCGCCCGACAAGGCGAAGGCTTGCATCCTGACCGCTGCTCGAACTGTCGGCGCCTTCGAACCGCAGGGTCCGCCGATCGTCATAAGCCAAGCCGCGTGCCTGGAGTTCGACCGTATCGGTTAGCGGCGCGACTCCGCGCGCCTGCACGGACCAGCTATCGTACTGCGCCCTTGCAGACGCATCGACGCGTTCGGCTTGCGGTGTGGTGAAAAAGCCCTTGCCGCGATCCCAGCGGCCGGAAACGACGCCGAAACCCCTGCCCAGATTGCCAGCAAGATATGCCGTACTTTCGGTTTCGCCGCGATCATTGACGTAGAGATGACCGCCGAATTTGCCGAGCGTCTCCAGGTCGGCGCTGTTGAATTCGATCGCCCCCGCCAGTGCACCTGCTCCGAATGGCCCCGAGCCTCCTCCACGCGTTACAACGACATTCGCGAGGCGCTCTGGTGCGATGGCGCTGAAAGGTATGAAACCGAAAAAAGGATCGGCCATCGGGACGCCGTCGAGCAGGACCAGCGCACGGCTCGTAGCATTGCCACCGAGAGAACGCAGCGTCGCCCCTTGTGCACTGGGGTTGGAAGAGCGGCTGTCCGACCGGCGAAACTGCTGGAATCCGGCAACCGAGGAGAGGGCATCCTCGATGCGTCCCGAACCGGTGGAGATCAGTTGGTCGCTGTCCAGCTCCTGTGTGTCATAGGCAGACGATGCCGGGGATGGCGGCAGCCCGGTCCCGATGACCACGATGGCCGGTTCTTCAACAGAGGGATCGACTTCCGCCGGTTCCACTTCTTGGGCAGTGGCATCGGCAGCGCATATGGCAGAAATGCAGGCCGCCGAAACAAAAAGGGTTGCAGGTTTGATCTGATTTACTCGCATCGATTTTCCGCTTCTGAAACGATGCATGGATGGGGGTCAACCGAATTAGCCGCTTGCGAACCTCCAAAACTACCGATGTAGCTATCTTACGTCTCGGCCGAGTTCTGAGTCTCAGGCAATCCAGACAACCATGCTCACACTGGTGCCCGGTCCGCCTTATTGCACGCATGGGATTTTCCCGAATGCGACAGGTATTGAAACCGCAAGCCCGTTTCCTAGTTTTACTAATGCCGGATGCCAGAACGGGTCCGGCTGGACAGAGAGCGTCGGCTCTTTCGTTTCCGACGCCTCTCATGCCCAGATTGCTCAACATGGAGGATTTGGAAATGAGAACTGCATTTGACCTGACCCATATCGACGCTCGACCGTCGGTTTCGACCGACTGTTCGACGCGCTGGAGAACAGCTTCCGTGCCGAGACGCCGGATGGCTATCCGCCCTTCGATATCGTCCGAACCGGCGATGACAGCTATCGCATCACGCTGGCGGTGGCAGGCTTCAGCCCCGATGAAATCGAGATCACCGCTCAACAGAACCAGCTCGTTATCGCCGGACAGCAGACCGATCGCGAGGAGGAAGGCGTAGAGCTCGTGCATCGCGGCATCGCAACACGCGCGTTCGAACGCCGCTTTCAGCTGGCCGACTTCGTCCAGGTGCGGGGCGCCGATTACGAGAACGGCATGCTGTCGATCTCGCTCGAACGTGTTGTCCCCGAAGCGATGAAGCCCCGCAAGATCGCCATCGGTGGTAGTGGGCCCGTCAACGACGATCCCGCGCAGCTGCCTGACAATAAGGCGGCCTGATACCGTCCCGCGGTCAGAGCGATAATTGCCGCAAGGGTCGGCCTTCCACGACCGGCCCTTGTTCGCGCCTAGCCGCCCGGCTCGAGCTCCAACCGGGCCGTGCGTTCTTCTCCGCCGCGTAGCAAGGTCACTTCCACACTCTGCCCGATCCGGAAATCGTCAAGCCGCGCCAGCAATTCGCCGACTCGTGTGACGCGTTCGCCATTCAGCGCAGTGATTATGTCGCCCGGCACCACGCCGCGGCGGGTACGCTGCGCTGCAGTCAGCCCCGCCCGGTCTGCCGCCGATCCGGGTTCGACCCGTAAGACGAACACCCCCTCAACTCCGCTCGCACGCTTAAGGCGATCGTTGACATTCTCGTCGCTGTCGATGCCCAGTGTTGGGCGTGTATAGCGACCATCGGCGATTAGCTGCGGCACGACGCGCATCACGGTGTCGATGGGAACCGCAAATCCTATCCCGGCCGACGCGCCCGAGGGACTGTAGATCGCCGTGTTTATACCGATCAGCCGTCCGGCAGAATCAAGCAGGGGGCCTCCCGAATTGCCCGGGTTGATCGCCGCATCGGTCTGGATGAGATTGCGGATATCGGGCCCGCCTTCGTTGGGGAGAGACCGGTCGAGTGCGGAGACGATCCCCTTGGTAAGCGTCCAGTCGAGCCCGAAGGGATTGCCGATGGCAAACACGTTCTGCCCGACCAGCAAATCCTCGCTCGTGCCGATCGGAACGCGGCCCGGCGCCCTGAATCCCGCCCCGCCGATCCTCAGAACCGCCAGATCGTGCTCTGGGCTCGCACCGACCAGAGAGGCTGAAAACTCGCGTCCGTCCGCGAGCTGGATCTGTGCCTCCGAGGCACCTTCGATAACGTGGTAATTGGTGAGGATATGCCCGGCATCGTCCCACACCAGACCCGATCCGGAACCGCGCGGCACGCTGTAGATATTGCGTGACCAGAAATCCGTCACACGTTGCCGCGTCGAAATGAAAACGACGGATTCGCGGGCGTTCCGGAACAGCTCGATGGTCGCGCGTTCATCGGCAGCAAGTTCACCGCGCGGTGTTACGGTTGGCATTTGCGCCGCGGGCGTCGATTGGCTGAAAAGCAGCGTGGCTACGGCGGTCAGGAGCAATGCGTTCATGGCTACAAGCACGATTATCCAAGGACGAAAGGTTCTACCAGACTCGACAAGCGAATTTCGCATTGCGGCCATCTAGTCCTTAAACCGCTGCAATCAATAACCGCAGCGCTCGGTCGGTCAGATGCGAACCTGTCATTTCATTGCCGCGACCGGAGAGCAAACGATGTCGGAGAATAGAAGTGGCGGAGAGGGAGGGAACCACGAAATTGACTGCAGGTCCCGAAATAGCGCGCTTTGCAAGGCATCTCATAGCTTGATGCCCCCGCTCGTGCCCCCAAATTCGTGCGAGTAATCTGGCTCAAGAAGTATCACAGGGGCAACGGACATTCGCGCGTCGGGTGCCCCCAGTAGGTCTCCATTAGCTTGGAAGCGAGACGCAAGGCATCTTCAGCTGCTCGATGCGGTGGAGCATCCTTCCCAAGCAGAAACGCCAGGTGGCGATGTTGGTCAGCGCTGAATTCTCGCGCTAGGACTTGGAAGTCGAAGACCCTGAACTTCTGCTCGCGCGCCGCAGCAGCGAATAGCGTATCGAGCCAATCCTGATCGTAGCGGGGAGCATCGGTAGCTACGATTGTGCTGCTGCCGAGCAATCCATTAAGCCAGTCACAGACCTCTTCGACAGGTTCGCCCTCACGCTGCACGCGCTCGAGCGGAATGCCATGCACTGCTTCGGAAGATTTGGACCACACTCCGGTGTCGAGCCATTCTTTGGTCGGCCGGATGAGTTTTGCTCCGACACCAATCGGCTCTGAAGGTCCGCGAACGAGCGCCACACCCACTTCGATCGGATAGCTTCCCGCCTCCAAGGCTGATGCTTCTACGTCAAGGATCGCAATGCGCCGGTCGCTTCGATTCAGGATGTTCTTCATTGCTATTATTCTCTTTCTTATCTCACTGGAATGCGTGGGCGCCCTCGCCCGGTCCTGCTGGACCAGGCAGAGAGCCCACGGGCCGCAATCTTTCATGAGCGATTTTCATGCCACCGGCCGAGATAGATGAATCCCGCTGGAGCGTTGTGACCTTCGTCGAACTTCTGAAGTGTCTGGCGAAGCGAGGAGGAGATGAAGGTCTTTGAGAACGGAAAATCCCCGAGACCCAGGCTCACCGTTGCCCCATTGGCTAGCGTGTGCCCGATGTGAACTGACAGCTGCCGGCGGAACTCATCCTCATCCCGAGCGAGGCCGGCGGCGAAATAGACCGTGTGGCCCGTGCCCATTGCCAGATCGCTCACTGTACCCAGAAAGACTCGCCTTGGAAGATCGATCGGAGCCTCGCTGACCTCCCAAGGATACGGAGGCAGTTCGAAGGGGTTCTCCCCTTTCGCGTATTGCTCGACCTCCCCGCTCGCCAGTAGCTGGCGAGCGAGATCGATGGTGGCTTGCATCTTGTCGAGATCTTCCGGTCCCTTGCGCGCCAGGTGGTCCGCAAGGAGGGCTGAGGGGGCAGGTTTTGCTTCATCGCTCATGCTGCTTCATCCATCCAGCTTTTCTTGTGCTCGCGCCAGGCGGCAAGTGCGGCTTCGTAGCCACGATCGCTGCACAGGTCGGTGCAAGCACCGCCGAAACCGTTGATGGTGATCTCGCGGGAGAGAACCGCGCAGTGGACGTGGTTGCCCTGCCCCTTGAGGCCCGCGAGGCCCGGGATATGCGCGATCAAGACCGCCGCGAAGCGAGGCGCGAAGGTAGCGCGCGCGTAGCTGCGCACCCGTTCGAACCCGACATGCCATGCCTCAGCCGGATCGAGCATGATCTTCACGTGGATCATCGCGTGCTGTTCATAAGGCGGGAGAGTATCGTCGAACCGGTCCACCAGGGTTCCGTACCTGCAGAGATCGCCCGGGGCCATCGGGGGGACAAGGAGATCGTATTTGGCCGCGCACCCGAACCGGCGGTCCTCACCGGGGAAGAGCTTTTTGTCGAGCCAGGGTGCCACCCCGACCCTATTCTCCCGTCCCTTGTACCAATGGCGCGAGAACTCGAAATCGGGATGCTCGTCGCACCGATGGTGGACGAACACGCTCATCTTGGTCTGCGGCGGTTGAGCCGCGTCATCGCAGGTGTCGACATCGGAGGAAGTGATCTGGGCCATGATTAGAACCCTCCGTCGAAAGAGGGACGCTCAATGGCGCGAATGATGCCCGCGTAGCGCTCCGAGCCATTTGCGTAAGGTGCGCCTTCGTAGGCTTCTAGCCCGCTCTCATTCAGGCAGAAGTACGGACCCGAGGCCCGTGCGGGCACCAGCCACATGTCGCCACCTTCGCGGCGCCAGGCGAGGAAGTCGCAGAGCCAGCTCTGGCCGCCTGCCATCAGCACATCGAACGAGGCCCCGAGGAGCGGATCGAACCGCAGGAGGACAAGGTCCATCTGCAGGAACTGGGCCAACGCTTCGCATTCGGGGAAGAACAGCGGCCGGTCACAGGAGGTGGCGGTGACCACCACGCTCGCGCTCCGATCGGCATAGAAACCGTCAGATGTGTGAGCGCTCATATCTTCGCCCTCGCACGGAAGTCCGGATGCGCTCAGGAACGCGCCGAATCGGCTTTGCGTCCTGAAGGTCCTGTAGGTAATAGGCGGCAGCAAGGGTTCGCCCTCGAAAGGGCGCTCCAACGTAATCTTGTTCATATCGGATATTCCTTCGAGGGAGATCGCTCTGACCGAGCTCGCTCTCCCCACTTTATTTCATACTCTACTCGGCCTTACCGCCGAGCACTTGATCTCTTAATGGCTCAGACGTGCCGGTTATCGGCACCCTCGCCATCGATTGTCAGGAGCAACGTCCCTGCCAGCTCCAGACCGCGTTCGCGGTCGGCTTGATCCGTCCAAGGCTGCGGTGCTTTGCGGAGACCCTTGTCGAACTGGAAACACACAGCCGGTTCCCCGTCATTAAGGTCATCTGGCACGAGAAAGATGCGGTGCATGCTGTCGCACCACGCGCGAAGTTTGACATGGCGCGTGGTCTCTCCGTTCTTGGGGCTAAGCACCGTAAACTCAATCTGCGGGTCGCCTTCGGGATCGAGCATCGACTTTATGGCGACGAAGGTCGTCCCGATCCTGGCGACAGCCTCGACCGCACCTGCCGATGGCTCGTCTACAACTGGCAGCAGCACCAGAGGTCTCGGTTGCAATGATGCGCCCTCCTCTTCCTTGGGTAAGAGGACCTGACCACCGATCAGTTCGTAGACGGTCAGCCTGGCCAGGTTCTGGCAAATCTGGATGGCGCGAGTGTAGGCTACCTCGCGGTTCTTATTCTTCGATGACATGAGGAATCTCAGAAGCGGCGTGCAGCTGGCTGCAAGTCTGCACACCTCAGGTGGAATTTTCACCTTCCGGCGTCAGCCACCTTTCAACAAAGTTACCTTCTGATTCTTCGAATGAGCGCATAGTTTGTGGCCATGCGATTTGCGCTGTCATCTTCGTCCGTTTCGCGCGCGCCTCTCAGACGTTTCCGCTTCAAGTCAGAACGCCCAAAAGCCTTCGTTAGGTCATGACCGTGATGATGACCGCTTCGCGCCCTCATTTCGGTCATGCGGCCGGTCGCTTGATAATCCCAAAAGCAGCCATTTCGCGGCGGCGCCGGCGCGTCTCAATCATAGCTAATGGCGCATGATTCTCGGGATTCCAGAAGCAGGCGCGTTCTTCCCATTCCTCGCGCTAGGCAACGGTGGTCATTCGCCTCAATAGTTTTCTATACGACTGACGAGCATCTAGGGCTTGTCGTCAGTTACGAATTAGACATCGCCAAATGGAGAGCCAGACTTGCGCCGGCCAAGAGCGCGGCGATAGCTGTCGCGAGCGCTGCACGCGAATTGAGGATCTGCATCCGGTTGAGTGCCACCACAACGCGATTGAAGTCAGCATGGTCGAATGTCTCGCTACGGCTGAGACGGCGCAAACGCCGTCGGCTGGCGAGAAGCCACAGCACGCCTGCAGCGAGCGCTGCAATCACGGTGCCGAGTTCAAGAAGCGCGATAAATGTAATCACGCGGATCCCGCTAGTCGAAAAAATCCGAGAGCTTCGACTTGCGCTTGTTGCGGTAGTGGCGATCGTCGCGTCCATGGTAATCGTAACGATCATCGTCGCCACGCAACAGTGAACTCGCCAAACCCACGAGTCCGCTTTCTTTGCTTCTTCGCGGCTCACGCAGATCACTTCCGTATGGCGATTGCGAACTGCCTGTGCGCTCAATGATCTTGTCGAGTTCGCCGCGGTCGAGCCAGACGCCGCGACAGGAGGGACAATAGTCAATCTCGACCCCGCCGCGATCGGAGAGAGCTAGTCCGGTGCGGCAGACGGGGCATAGCATGGCATTCACTGCATCTTGGGTACGCATGAGATTAAGCCTCCTCGCGCTGACCGAAGAAGGTCAGCAGCAGCTGGAACAGGTTTACCAAATTCAGGTAGAGCGAGAGCGCGCTCATGACGGCGAGTTTCTCTCCGTAATCGCTCGCTCCGTAGGTCAGGTATTCATTCTTTGCGCGCTGCGTGTCCCAGGCAGTGAGACCAGTGAAGACGAGTACGCCGATGATGGACACCACCAGTTGAAGCGTCCCCGATTGTAGGAACAGGTTCACAAGGCTCGCCAGCACAACTCCGATGAGACCCATGAACAGGAAAGTCGAATAGCATGTGAGGTCGGCCCTCGTCATGTAGCCCCACAGGCTCATGCCAAGGAACGTCGTCGCAGCCACGAGCAGTGTGACGGCAATGCTCGTACCAGTGAAGACCAGCAGGATGCTGGCAAGGGAAACGCCCATGATGGCAGCGAAGGCGAATAGCGCCGTGCGCGCCCCGGTGAGCGTCATCTTCTCGAACCGGAATGAAAACACGAACACGAAAGCGAGAGGGGCAAGCATTGCGACCCATTTCAGCGGTGTGCCGAAGATTGGCTGATAAAGCGCCGGAGTGGAGGCGATAAGCCAGGCGACAGAGGCACTGACAAGCAATGCCAGACCCATGTTGCGGTAGATGCCCAGCATGTGCTGGCGGAGTCCTTCGTCGAAGCCGACGTAAGCAGGCCTCGGTTCCGCACCTTGCGCCGGGCGAAAACCTGATTTCATCACCACCAGACCTTTCGTTGGAAGTTTGGATAGACCGCAATGTAATCTCGGGGGTGCGTCCCTGCCATTAACAGCCAAATGAAAAACCCACCTTCTTTCGATAGTTTCAGTCTATCGTTCGCAACACCCGCCGTGCTTCCACTGCGACCGATTGGGCGATCAGGCGATAACTTTCGCCATAAGCCGCCCCATGACGCCAGACCGCGGCAATCGACCGGGTCGCAGTCCAGTCGCTGACTTCCAGGCGGTGCACCATATGCTCGCCGCCGACTTCGGAACGCAGATAGAGCTCAGGCAGGATGGCGAGGCCAAGACCGCTGCCCGCCATCTGGCGCAGACTGTCGAGACTGGTGCCCTCGTAGTCTCGAAGGATTTCGGCACCGAGGTCCTCGCAGATTTGCTGTGCTTGGCGGTGAAAATGATGACGACGGTCGAGGGTGAGTATCCCTGCGCCCGCCAGATCGGTTTTTCGCAGGAACGATGTTTCCGCGAGGGGAGAATCCGGTGCTGCAACCAGATGGAGCGGCTCGCGAAAGAGCGGCTCGATTTCAAGGTCGGATCCGGCGACAGGAAGCGGACTCAAGACAAGGTCAAGTGCGCCGCGCCGCAACTCTGCAACCTGATCGTCAGGTATGCCTTCACGCATATGGAGACGCATGTCCGGATAGTCGCGGTGCAGGCGCGCGACGACTGACGGCATCAGATATGGCCCGATCGTTGGTGTCACCCCGAAGCGGATGGTGCCGGCAAAGCCGGTTGTACTGCGGCGCGCGAGATCGCGCAGATCGGAGACCCCGATCAGCAGTCGGCGCGCGCGCTGGGCAATTTCGCGCCCGACCGGAGTAAGCTGCACCGGACTGTCACCGCGCTCGACGAGCGTTACCCCGAGCCGGGCCTCGAGCGCCTTCACCTGCTGGCTGAGCGTCGGTTGCGAGACGTTCACTGCTGCTGCGGCGCGACCGAAGTGCCGCGCGTCGGCAATCGCTACCAGATATTCGAGCTGGCGTAGAGTCGGCATTTCGTCGGACGACCTTTCCAATAGTTTGCATCTATTAGAAATAGCACATCTTATCAACTGGCCTATCGCTCGATGACTGGCCATCTGACTGGGACAGGTGCTCGACAATCACAGGAGACGACCCATGAACCGCTTAGACGCCCTTTGCGCGCGCCATCGCCGCCTCGACCGCATGATCGACACCTGCCGGGCACCCGGCCGACAGGAAGAGATGAAACTGCTCAAGAGGCTGCGCCTGCGTCTGAAGGATCGCATTTCGCTGCTCCAGCGGCGCGGCATGGCGGCCGGTTGACCGATGAGGCGGGGTCGCGCTAGCGCCCTCGCCTCACCCAGACAATTGTTATCGGAGACCTACGATGAGAGCACGCATTTTCCGGCTCGCTGAGTATTTGCAGCGCGTTGAGGATCGCCTTGAGATCGAAAAACGACGCAAGAGACCCGACCCGCTGACCTTGCTGTATTTGCGAACAGCCCAACTGCGGATCAGAAGAGCATTGTCACGGGCAATTGGTAGGATCGTCAACCCGCACCGTCGCGCGCGCGCGATGGTGGTGTGCAAGCAACTGCAATACGCCTGATCGATGTTTGCCAACGCAACCGAAGCGCTGCGCGACTTCCTGAAACGGGAAAGCGCCGGCGGGATCGTCCTCATCGCAGCCGCGTTGCTCGCGCTGGTCGCGGCAAACAGTCTGGCGGCGGGCAGCTATTTTGCTTTGCTTGAGCTGCCCGTCGCAGTGTCCATAGGTTCGTTCGCAATCGACAAGCCGTTGCTGCTCTGGATCAATGACGGACTGATGGCGGTCTTCTTCTTTCTGGTTGGCCTCGAAGTGAAGCGCGAGGCCATCGAGGGCCAGCTTTCCAGCTGGAACAAGGCGTCCCTACCACTCTTCGCCGCGATCGGCGGAATGGTTGCGCCAGCGCTCGTATTCCTTGCCGTGAACACGGACTCCCCCGATAATCTTGCAGGCTGGGCCATTCCCGCTGCCACCGATATCGCCTTCGCCCTCGGGATACTTTCCCTTTTGGGCCCCCGCGTCCCCGTCGCGCTGAAGGCACTCCTGCTGGCAATCGCGGTGATCGATGACATCGGAGCAATCACCATCATCGCGCTGTTCTACTCCGGGACAATCGATACGGGCATGCTCGCTGGAGCCGCGCTGGCGCTCGCTGGCATGGTCGTACTGAATCGTTTTCGCATCGGCTCCAGCATTCCCTACGTCCTGCTTGGGATCGTGCTGTGGATCTTCGTCCTCAAGTCCGGGGTCCATGCGACGCTGGCCGGCGTGGCCGCGGCGATGACCATACCAATGGTCGCGCGCGATGGGTCCGACCCTCTCGAGCGTATGGAGCATGCGCTTCATCCCTGGGTCGCTTTTCTCGTCATCCCGATTTTCGGCTTCGCGAACGCGGGCGTATCCCTCTTGGGTCTCGAGCCATCGGACCTGCTGGCGCCCCTGCCGCTCGGCATCGCTCTTGGCCTGCTGCTGGGCAAGCAGATCGGCATCTTCGGGCTATCCTGGATCGCGGTGAAGATGAAGCTCGCCTCGCTTCCCGAGAATGTCGGGTGGCGTCAGGTTCATGGGGTCTCGTTGCTCGCCGCGATCGGTTTCACCATGAGCCTCTTCATCGGCAACCTCGCTTTCGCCGATCCAGCTCAGGTCGAAGCCGTCAAGCTCGGTGTGCTTTCCGGATCGTTGCTCGCTGCAATCGCTGGCTATCTGCTTCTTCGCACTTCGCTTCCGAAGGAAACTAACGGATGATATTCACCTTGCTGTCGCTCTTAGGTGGCCTTGTCGCCCTCCTTGTTGGCGGCGAGCTTCTCGTCAGGGGAGCGGTCGGCCTCGCCGAACGCGCCGGGGTAACACCGCTCATCATCGGGCTGGTAATTGTCGGCTTCGGCACCTCGATGCCCGAACTCGTTACCAGCGTCGAGGCGGCGTTGGCCGGATCTCCGGCGATCGCCTGGGGCAATATCGTCGGCTCCAACATCGCCAATACTCTCCTGATATTGGGTGCTGCCGCCGTTCTGGCTCCTCTCGTGGTGCGACAGGGCGCCGCACTTCGCGATTCGGGCGTCGCTCTGGTCGCATCGCTCTTTCTGGTCTTCGTCGCCGTCTCCGGCCTTCATTCGAGCCTGCTTGGCATGGCGATGATCGCGATGCTGGCCTCTTATATCGCCTATTGTTATCGCGAAGAGCGACGGTCGGCCCCACAGGTCCTGCACAACGCGCCATATGATCGTTCGGTCGCTCTCGAGATGAGTGATTCAGGCTTGCATACGCCGTCGGCAGGCTGGACAAGGCCTGTCGTCCTGACGCTTTTTGGACTTGTGATACTGATCGTCGGAGGCCGGTTCCTCGTCATGGGTGCAATCGAGCTTGCGCGCCTCGCCGGGCTCAGCGAAACCATGATCGGATTGACGATCGTCGCCGTGGGAACCTCGCTTCCCGAACTTGTCACCTCTCTTGTAGCGGCGCGCAGGGGCGAAGCGGAGGTCGCCTTCGGAAATGTGATCGGCTCGAATATCTACAACGTCCTGGGGATAGGCGGGGTGACCATGCTGGTCGCACCCGCAGCCATTCCAGGCACCTTGCTGCCGGTGGATCTCGGAATCATGGCAGCGTCCGCAATCGCGGTGCTAGCAGCAGCCTGGTTCCTGAGAGGCGTCAATCGCCTGCTGGGTGCACTTCTGGTCACGGGCTACGGTGTGTTTCTCTTGGTGCTTGTCACCCAAGGCTAGCCACGCAAGCGTTCGTAAAGGATGCGTGTTTCGAGCAGGTTGGAAATGCGAAGGGCAACTTCGATCACATCGAATGGCTTCGCCACGAAATCTTTCGCACCCAGGGCCAGCGCCCGCCTCCGTGCCTGCAGGGTAGTATCGGCGGTCAGGACGAGGACGGGGCGAAATTCTTCCACTTTGTCGTGACGCCCGAAGGCCTCAAGCAATTGAAATCCATCGACCTCGGGCATCATCAGATCCAGAAGAACGAGATCAGGCTCAAGATCCAGGTAGGCCTGCATCGCCTTCTTCGGATCGGTAAGGCAGTGAACATCCGAATATCCTTCGCGCTCCAGCACGCTGCGCAGGAGCAGCAGGTTCGGTTCCTCGTCATCGATCGCGAGAACACGGCGCGACAGGATTTCGGAAGGCTGGATCAGTTTGTCGGGCATTTTGATTCCGTCGCGTCTTCAGTGATATGGCCCGGCGTCGAATTGGCCGGAAGCTCCGCTCGGGCGAGACTGAACCAGAAACGGGAGCCCTTGGGCAGGGCTTCGAAACCGATCTCGCCGCCCATGGATTCGGCCAGGCTCTTCGACAGGGCTAGACCGAGGCCGGTTCCTTCGACCTTCGCGCGGTCCTGCTGGCCCAAACGATCGAAAGGCGTGAAGAGTCGCTTTGCCGCCGCCTCGGCTATGCCAGGGCCGTCATCTTCGACCATTACCTGCACCTGCGCGCCTTCCGCTTGGCAGGTGAGCCGAACGAACGTGCCATCACGATTGTATTTGGCGGCGTTGCCCACAAGGTTGAGAATGATCTGAGTGACGCGTCGTGCATCGGCGCGGACCGGGATCTCCACGCTCGCCCGTTCGAGTTCGAAATTCAGGCTTGCGGAAGCGACGATGGGCCTCGCAAGGGAATACGCCTCCTCGAGCAGGATGCCGAGATCGAGCGTTTCGATCCTGAGGTCGGAACTCCCCGCCTCGATGCTGGCGATGTCCAGTAGATCGTTGATCAATGACAGGAGGTGACGGCCCGCCTTCGTGATCTGCCCGATGGCCTCGCGGTGGTTGCTGGCAAAATCGTCCTCGTCGATCTCGAGCAATTGCCCGAAACCGAGAATGGCGTTGAGCGGCGTACGCAGTTCATGGCTCGTGCGCGACAGGAACTCGCTCTTCGCCCGGCTCGCTGCTTCGGCTTCCTCGCGCGCCGCCTTCAGCGCTTCTTCGGAACGCCTGCGTTCGGTCATGTCCCGCGTGACCTTGGCAAAGCCGCGAAGCTTCCCTCGCTCGTCGCGCAGCGCGGTGATGACGACATTGGCCCAGAAACGCGAGCCGTCCTTTCGTACCCGCCAACCCTCATCCTCTGCCGACCCGTTCTTGCGGGCGCGCTCCAGCATCTCCCCGGGGAGGTGGTCACGTGTTTCGCTCGGATAGAAACTGCTGAAATGACGGCCCAGGATATCTTCTGCGCGCCAGCCCTTGATGCGCTCGGCGCCGAGGTTCCAGCTTGTCACCATGCCGTTCTGATCGAGCGCGAAGATGCCGTAGTCGCGGACCTTCTCGATCACGAGCCGGAAGCGCTCTTCGCTCGCGCGCAGATCGTCCTCGCGGTCGTGCAGCAGGGCGCTCGCGCGAACCAGCCGCTGGGCGAGCCGTCCAACCTCGTCCGCTTCCTCGGGCGAAGCGGTCAGTCGCTCTCCGCGAGCGAGCGCTTCGGCGTTGCCCTCGAGCTTACGAACCCGGCGCACGATACCGGTCGAGAACAGATAGACAGCCGAGAGACTGCCGAGCAGACCGATGAGCGCGCTGATCGCCGTCAGGATCAGAAACCCGCTTCGCACCTGCTCCACTCGCGCGCGGCGTTCGTCCAACACGACCGCTTCGCGCCGCTGAATATCGTCGATCGTAACTCGCACTTCGTCGAGTGCGAGCTTGTTGGCCAGCAGTGCATCCTCGACATTTGCTTCCGCCAGGTTGCCAGCACGCGCAAGGTCAACGATTTGACGCAGACCAGCGCGCTTTTCGGCCTCCAGAACCTGCAATTCCTCGAAGTGGTCACGAACGTCCGCGTCCTCGATTGCTTTGTCCAGCCGCGCCATGCTTGAGGGGACTTCGCGCTGCGCCTCGCGGAATGGAGCGAGAAACCGGTCGTCGCGGGTGAGGACGTAGCCGCGGACGCCTGCAGCCGCTTCCGCCAGCAGCGCGTGCACCTGATAGGTATCACGCTGGATGGCGAAGGCCCTGCGGACATCGTCTTCGGCGCGGGCTTCGGCATTGCTGGCCAGATAGAGCGACAGCAATGAACCGAGGAGCACCGCCAGCGGCAAGGCGATGACGACCAGTCCCTTGATTGCGAGCGGGCGGTCGGCCCAGTAGCGCGCGGGAGATCGGATGGGTGGCTCGCGCATGGTCTCAGTCGACCACCGGACTGGCTTTCGCGGCCATTACGGCCGCCTGGGTGCGATCGGCCACGCCGAGCTTGCCGATGATACGCTCCACATGCACTTTGACGGTCGCCGGGCTGATCCCCAATCTTCGTGCAATCCCCTTGTTCGTCAGTCCTTCGGCAACGAGGTTCAGCACGCCCTGCTCGCGAGGTGTAAGGATATCGGCAGGATTGAGAGCTTTGGGGGCCACAGTGGCCGCTCTCATAGCGGCTCCGACAAGATCGAGGGGCAGCGCAGACCGACCCGCCCTCACTTGGGCGATGGCCGCACGTAAATCCTCGATCGCTGTATCCTTGAGCACGTAGCCGGCCGCGCCCGCGGCCAGCGCTTCACGGACATAAGCGGGCATTTCGTGAAGCGTGAGCATGATCACCCGGGTGGGCAGGCCGAGTGCTGCAATGCGACGGGTCGCTTCGAGCCCGTCGATCCCTTCGCCTAGCCTCACGTCCATCAGTACGATGTCCGGTTCTAGCGACGCGGCCATCTCGACAGATTCCTCGCCTGTCGACGCCATCCCCACGACTTCTGCATGGTTGCCGTCGAGCACGGCCTTAAGGCCTTCGCGAGCAAGCTGGTGATCGTCTACAATGAGGATGCGCGGAACGGCCGTCATCGCTGCTCTCCGGGAAGCCGTGCCTCCACAGTTACGCCTCCATGCGTGCCTGCCCGCCAGTCGAGCGAACCGCCGATGATTGTCATCCTCTCCGTCATGCCCGCAATCCCGATCTGATGCCCCTCACTCACCGCGCCGCTTTCGGGACGGTCGCAGGCGGCACCGCGGCCATGATCGGTTATGCGCAGCAAGGGACCGGCGTAACCGATGCCCGACCTCGCTTCGATCAGGACGTCGCATGGACCTCCCGCATGTTTGCGGATGTTGGAGATAGCCTCCTGCGCTACGCGGTAGAGGGCGGTCTCGACATAGCTGGGCAGTCGCCCGAAATCTTCATCGACCCCGCGCGACACTCTGTAGCCGTCCTGTTCCAGCGCATCGCCGAGTGCATGCAGGGCGGCGATAAAGCCTAGATCGTCGAGCACGGTAGGTCTTAGCCCCCCGATCACTCCGCGCAACTCTGCGACCAGCCCGCGCGCGATCTCGATTGCCCGCGCCGGGCCACCCACCTCGGAATCTGCATTCGTGCGGTCGCCCCCGCGCTCCAATACACGCACCAAGGCGGTGGCCGACTGGGCGACGCCGTCATGCAGTTCATAAGCGACTCGGCGCCGCTCGTCCTCCTGCGCGGAGAAAATCCGGTCGACCAGCCTTTCGAGCCGCAGTTCGCGATCCTTCAGGGCCGTGAGCAAGCGTGCAAGCGCGCCTTCGCGTTCGGCCCGGTCGATCGCAGCCCCCATCATGTCGAGCAGGGTCTGACATGCTTCGCGATCTTCGGGGTCGCCGATATCGGCGAGCGAAGAGAAACCGGCAACGAGGAGGGTCGAGTGCACTGCGACGCCGCAACCGGGCAAGATGATCGGAAAGCCGGGGGTGGCGTTATCGCGCGTCATGTTTGCCGACCGACTCCCCAGAAACTGCGCCAGCCTGTCAGCGCTTTTTTTCAGGATCGGATCGATGCTGTCAGCTTCCGCTTGAAGCAATTCGCGCCCGCTCGTCGACAGCAGCCGCAACCGTGCAGCCCGTGCCTCCGCGGCACGATAGAGCTCGCGCAGTTCCGCGATCGTCTCGATGTCACCGGTAAGATGGGGAATATCCTGTTGCATCGGGCGTATTCTAGAGCCTGTTGTCAAAACCGCATAGGCCGGATGGCCTAGGCCGGAAGGCCTGCCATTCGGCCGATTTGCTGCCGCTCTCCTTCTCCTATCTCCGCTTCATGGCGAAGCAGCCATCCTGAAAAACGAAACTCAGCGACAAAGGTTCGTCCGCTGCCCAGCAAAGGAGTTGCCAGATGAAAAATACCTACCTTGCCTTCGCAGCGTCGGTCTGTGCGCTTTCGCTCGCAGCTCCCGCTGCCGCCCAGGATGTCGGATCGGTCCAGATCAAGGGTTTCGTGACGGGCGTCCTGCCCGATGGTGAAATCGAGGAGGTGCTGACCGACCAGACCGGGCTGCCCGCCGGCTCGCAGACACGCGCCACAGATTCCTACGTGCCGACCGTCGCACTCGAGTACTTCGTCTCGCCCAACTTCTCCCTCGAGACGATCTGCTGCGTCACACCGCATGACGTTCGCGGCGCAGGCGCGCTTGATGGTGCAGAGCTGATCGACAATGCGATCATTCTGCCCGCCACCGTGACTGCGAAGTACCATTTCGATCTCAGCGGTGGTCTCAAGCCGTATCTCGGCGCCGGCCCCACCTATTTCATGATTTTCAGCGAGGATGTGGGCGCAGATGCCGCTGCCCTCGGAGCGACCGATGTCGATCTTTCCGACGAGCTGGGCTTCGTCCTTCAGGCAGGTGTGGATGTGCCCCTGAACGATCGCGGCCTCGGGCTTTCGGTGGACGCCAAGCGATATTTCGTCGGGACCACGGCGACGTTCAACGCCGGAGATACCGTCGCACTGCAAAGCGAGCACGCGCTCGACCCATGGGTCGTGAGTGCCGGGCTTGCCTACCGTTTTTGATCCGGCCCAACCCAAGGAGTTTTCGTAATGAAGAAATTTGCGTTAGCAACCGCCCTGACACTGGGCATCTCGACCGTCGCAATGGCACAGGAAAAGGACTGGAGCTTCGGTGACGGCGTGACCGATGAGCGCTGGTCGCTTCGGAATACCGATTACGCGCTATGCGATGCAGGGCTCAACCAGTCCCCGATCGATCTCGGAACCTACAACGCGCGCGGTGACATCGAGCTGTCCACGATGTTCGGTACCGCCTCCGGCACGATGGCGCTGGGCAAGGAAAAGGTGCAGGTCGATTTCGTTGATGCCGAAGGGAAGGGAATGATTTCGGGCGGCACGATGTTCAACCTGGTCCAGGTGCATTTCCATACCCCGTCCGAGCATGCGATCGATGGAAAGCGGTTCCCGCTGGTGGCGCATTTCGTCCACGCAACCGACGATGGAAGACTAGGCGTTCTGGGCGTGATGTTCGAGGAAGGCACCGCCAATCCGGGCCTGTCCGACATTCTCGAAGCGCATGCGAGCGGTAACGGCACGCCGGTCACATTCGACATCGATACGATGGTGCCCGACGATCTCGACGTCTATCGCTACATGGGTTCGCTCACCACGCCACCGTGCAGCGAAGGCGTGAACTGGCATGTCGCGGACACGCCCGTCGAGGCGAGCGCCGAGCAAATTGCGGCACTTCGCGGCGCGCTGGGCCCCACGGCCCGTGCACTCCAGCCTCAGGGCACGCGTCTCGTCGTGGCCCCGGCCGACTGATGCGCGCGCTCCTGTTTCCGATCGTTGCCGGAGGTGCCCTGACAGCATCTCCGGCCATGGCCCAGGACGACGACGCGTTCGAGTTCTGGCTCAATCCTTCGGTTTCTACCGACCTGGACGAGAACACCGGGATCGAACTGGAGACAGCCCAACGCTTTCGCAGCAGCGAAGATGGGCGGGTCGACACCTATTTCGCACGACTGTGGCTCAATCAGGCCATCTCCGACGAACTCACCCTGTCAGGGGCCGTTGAACGGCGAATCAACGCTGGCGGGAGCGATGAGACCCGTCTGATGCAGCAATTGTCCGGCAGCCATGGCATCCTGCGTACCCGTCTGCGGCTCGAGCAGAGGTTTGTCGACGACGCGGATCGCATGGGCTTGCGGCTGCGGCCGCGACTAGGCGTGTCCGTACCGCTCGATGAGCAGGGGCGCTGGTCGGCAAAGGCCGATGCGGAATTGTTCTGGACATTGCGCGGCAACAATGTCGGCAGCGACGAGGGCATTACCGGTCTCCGGACACAGGTTGGCGTGTCGTACGATGTGAGCGACAATCTTTCGCTCGGCCTGGTCTACTTGCGTCAGCAGGACTTCGAGGACGGCGGTCCGGACGAAATAGGACATGCCCCTCTAGTAAGCGTGGAATATTCCTTTTGAAGGCGGGCGTCAGCGGGAGCGTCGAGGACTAGGACTGGACCGAACCTGTTCGTGACTCTTTCGGGACGCCCTTTTTCGGGCTGGGTGCGCCACCGTCTTGGAAGCAAGCAATATCCGGATAGAGAAATCTAACCTGCTTCAGACGGTTTGTCGCGTGGCCCGGCTTAATGGGTTTTATGTCTCCCTGACGAAGTCTTTGCGCACAAGCAGACCGTCCGTAATCGGCCCAGTTTCTGCCGGTCTGCTGAGCGCCCTAATATTGGACATTTGATCGGTCTCGTCGCGATCCTGAAACCTGCCACTGGACTAGGTCGTAGCTGAGGGCGGCTTCGTGCCCTCAATTCGGAAATCGGAGATACAAATGCCGATCTCGAAAGCCGACATTCTCCAAGTGCAAGGCAGACTGTTCGCGTAAGGCTTTTGACAACACCAGATCAATGATCTAGCAGTTTGACTTCGGGCACTTATTCCGGCGCCCGGTAAGGCAATGCGCCCAAGTCCGGCTCGATGAGCTGTGTGCGAAGGACGCGTTGATGAATTCTCCCGCTAATTCAGGTTCCGTAGAACAAACTCCGATCCCGTTTTCCGATGGGGTGCGTGTCTGGGCGCGCATAGCCGCGTTGAGCTTTGGTGGGCCAGCCGGCCAGATCGCGGTGATGCACCGCATTCTAGTCGATGAAAAGCGCTGGATCGGCGAGAACCGGTTCCTGCATGCGCTCAATTACTGCATGCTCCTGCCCGGACCGGAAGCCATGCAGCTTGCCACCTATATTGGCTGGTTGCTCCACGGCGTTCGCGGTGGCCTCGTCGCAGGATGCCTGTTCGTCCTTCCCGGCTTCCTCAGCATTATGGCGCTTAGCGTGCTCTATGCCAGTTTTCAGGAGGCCAGCTTCGTCCAGGCGATTTTCTTCGGCATTAAGGCGGCGGTGCTCGCCATAGTCATCGAGGCCCTGCTGCGCATCGGGAAAAGGGCATTGAAAACTTGGCCCATGTATCTGATTGCCGCCGCAGCCTTCGTGGCGATATTCGCATTCGATGCACCTTTCCCGCTGATTATCGCGGCCGCCGCGCTGGTCGGTTTTCTTGGAGGGCATTTCGATCCTGCACGGTTTCTGGTCATTCGCGCCCGTGAAACGACCGAGGACGGGGAGAGCGAGCCGGAAGCCGTGCTTCATACAGGTGGCATGGCGAAAGCGCAGCCTACATGGCGCGGAGCAGTCCGCACGGCCTTGATCTGGGGCAGCATCTGGGCAGCTCCCATAATTGCGCTGATCCTTCTTGTTGGCCCAAATCACGTGTTCACGGAACTGGCGGTTTTCTTCTCCAAGCTCGCGGTCGTGACTTTCGGGGGCGCGTATGCCGTGCTGGCCTATATGGCGCAGGAAGCCGTGCAGACGCATGGCTGGCTTGCCCCCGGTGAAATACTCGATGGGTTGGGCATGGCGGAGACCACGCCGGGTCCACTGATCCAGGTCGTCCAATTCGTGGGGTTCATGGGGGGATATCGCGAAGCAGACATGTTAGGCCCGGTGGCTTCGGGCATCGCGGCTTCGGTCATCGTCACGTGGGTCACGTTCGTGCCGTGCTTCCTATGGATTTTCCTTGGTGCGCCATTTATCGAAAAACTGCGCGGCGTGAAGCTTCTGACAGCGGCGCTTTCGGCGGTGACGGCAGCAGTCGTCGGTGTGATCCTAAACCTTGCCATCTGGTTTGCGCTGCACGTTGCCTTCGCACGGCTTGACGAGGTTCGAGGTTACGGCGCACGCCTGCTCGTGCCGGACTTCGCCACGATCGACGTCGCCTCCGTCGTCATTGCCGCTGCGGCCCTGATCGCTATGCTGCGCTTCAAGATCGGGATGTTGCTCGTTCTCTTCGTGAGCGCACTCATTGGGTCGCTGTATTACCTCGCAACGATGGCTGGCACCTGAAATCACATCCAAGGAGAACTAAGATGAAGCAATTACGCAGAACATTGTTCGTCGGCGGCTTGGCTCTATCGCTATCAGCGATGTCGGCGGCTCTTCACGCGCAGGATAATCTCGGCAATCTCGAGGCGCTAATTTTCGAGGCATCGCACTCGGAGGTCACCATGACCGACGATGGGGTCGCACGCATCGGTTGGACGCGCGCCGACGTGCCGGTGATGGTCGACGGCATGCGCCTCGATCCCCCGGCAGGTCTCGGCTCATGGGCTGCCTTCAAACCCGTCGATGGCGGAGTGATGGTCATGGGCGACACGGTCGTATTCGAGGATGAGATAACAGCCGCGATGGACGCTGCCCTCGCCAACGGGTTGACCGTCACCGCGCTGCACAATCACTTCATATTCGACGATCCGCCGGTCTATTTTATGCATATCGGCGGGCATGGGGAAACCGCCAAGTTGGCAGCGGGTGTAAAAGCCGTCTGGGATGCCATCAAGGAAGTGCGCGCCGCCTCGCCGACGCCGCAGCGCAGTTTCGGTGGCATGACGCCGGATGCAAACGGCACGATCGAAGCCCTGGCGCTGAGCGAAATCTTGGGCACCGAGCCAAGCATCGCCGATGGTGTCGTGAAATACACCTTCGCTCGCCAAGGCCGCATGCACGGCGTTGAGATCGGTGGTTCGATGGGGCTTACGACCTGGGCGGCGTTCTCGGGCACCAACGACCTTGCCGCCGTGGATGGTGACTTCATCATGACCGAGGACGAAGTCCAGCCCGTGCTCCGCGCACTGCGCGAGCGGGATATCCATATCGTAGCATTGCATAACCACATGATCGGCGGTGAACCGATGTTTTACTTCCTCCACTACTGGGGAGTGGGTCCAGCAAAAGAGCTTGCAGCGGCGATTGCTGCTGCCCGTAACGCACAGGCCGAAACCGGATAGGCGCAACCATTCCGATAAAAATCAGTAAGGCAGCGATCGCTTGCACCTCATTGCGACAGGCATTGTCTTCGAAATGGCAGGGAACGTGAGTTATGTCGCTAGCTGGTGGGCTTGTCTTTGAATGCGATGTGGATGGGACACGGCGCCGCGATTTGAATCGCGACCGGATTGTCCGTTTTCTTAGGAAAGCTCCCGAAACCAGACTGTCTCGAAGCGGCCCAGAACTCGCCACGATATGGCAGCTAAACTACCGGCGCCCGAAACCAAGCCGGTCAGACGATTCATACGTCGGATTGGTTCACGGGAATTCTGGTCACTTTCACTGGCCGGGAAATGGGATGACATTGGCGCTATCAAGAAAG
>NZ_JBSXNU010000024.1:0-7661 GCF_056857815.1 Qipengyuania sp. B-5
TGACCGGCGAATTTTGCCGGCAATGTGGCGGGGCATGTCTGGTGTAAAATAAGAGAGGCTACTGGCCGAGGCAGAAACCCAACGGACCGTCAGCTTTGCCCTGTCCGGAGCTTCACAGCCGACATTCCGGAAACGGCCCAATTCCAGTCAAACCATCAAAGGCCAATATCGAACGGTTTGACCCGCTCCTTGGCTAGCTCGGGAGCCTTCTCGGGTTCAGCCTGTCGATCAGAGTTAGTCGCTTGGATTTGACCCAGCCTGAGTCCCTTCGCCGCCGATATGCCAAGTCGCTCGGTGATTTCAGCGGCTGATGTCTTCTCGCCCAGATTGGTCGCAATCCCTCGCCCAACTTTGTCTCGGTTGTCGACAATCAGCGTGAGCTCGTCTCGCAGGCGCGTGATCGTGACGAGGAAATTGCGCTGCGAGAGCAGTCGCCGCTCGCGACTGCCGAGCACGGCGATGCCCTTATCTGCCGTGAGGCCCTGCGCCATGTGAGCGTTGAGCGCGTAGGCGAGGTCGATCCGCTTCAACATCGGGTCATTCGGCTTCAGCTTATGCTCCATGCCGCTGGAGCTGGTGACGGTCACCCCATCCTGATCGATCGCGGTCACGGTTGCGCGGTCTGCATTTATCATTCCGCGCTGGTGATCGCTCGCAGTCCATCTGATCGCGTCTCCGGTGTACAGATCGAGATCCTTCTTCTCGAACAGCTGCAATGTTTGGTCGCTGCCCTTCGCCGACAACCTCGCTGGCACGAAGCGGCGCAAATGCCCCCGCTCATCGCGAAGCGTAACAACGCCCTTCTCGGTATCGACGGCGGCGATCTCATGGCTTCCGCGCCCAAGCCTATGGCGCGATTGGCGGCTTGCCACTTCAAGCATCATGCCCGGTTGATAGTTGCGCGCGTAGCGCAATTCCTCGCGTGTCGCATTCACACGGGTCAGAACCGCAAGCCTTGCGCTTGCTGGTCCGATTTCGCCATTGGCGGCGAGCCCGGTTTGAACGGCGGCATTTATCTCGGAGCGCAACCGACGACCTGCCGCGAAGATCGATGTGCGTTCGCGCTCGGCAGGCGGAAGGGACAGCCAGCGTTCCGCCGCGACGATTGCGCTGTCCTCCTGGACCTCGACGATATGATCCTTGAGATGTTCGAGTGCATCGCTGGTTTTGCCCGACTGGGCCGCCTGCTGCGCCCTCTTCAATGTATCTGAGCGCGCACGAAGATTGTGATCCATGCGCGCCGTTTCGGCCCCGACGCGCTGCGCCAGAGCGAAGGGCTTGCCCGCTTCGACAGCCCCTAACTGCTTTTCGTCGCCCATGAGCACGAGGCGATCGACTTTGAGCAGATTGGCAAGCCGGATCAGGCGGTCCTGGTCGCGGGTAGAAACCATTGAGGCTTCATCGAGAACGAGAACAGTGTCGCGATAATCTTCGCGCGCAGCGGCGATCTCGGCTTTGCCTGCCGAGCCATCAAGGAGCTTACGATTCTGTCCAAGAAAGCGATGCAAGGTCATCGACGGAATGCCGGTATCCTTCTCCAGCATGCGCACCAGTGTGTTCTGAACACCCAAGCCGATGACTCTCTTGCCGTGCTCTTCCAATAGCTGATTGAGGGGCCGCAAAACGCTCGACTTACCCGCCCCCGCCACACCCTGGACGGCTACCACGCGATTGGTCGACGAGAGGATCAACCGACCCGCCGCTTCCTGACCGGCATTCAATTTCATGCCGTAGTTGATAGCTGCGGACGCCTGCAAATATGGCCCAGCGCTCTCGGCATCGAGGATCGGAGGAACAGCGCCGTTCCCCTTCTCGATTTCAGCCAGCATGCGGGTCTCCAGCGTCAAGGCATCAGATGTCGTCAGCCACCCTTTCTGCGCGCCTCGCCCGCGTAACAGCGCGCCCTGCTGCGAGAGTTGCCCAATGCGTTTTTCGACTGACTTCATTGTAGTCGGCAGCCCGAAATCGAGCGACGCCTTGGCAAGATCAGTTGCCGTGAACGCCGCCTCTCGTTCGGACAAATGCCGCACCGCCGATGCAACCGCGTGAGCGGTCGCAATTTCTTCCCGGCCTTTCAAATGAAGCCGCTTGGGAATGAGCGGATCGCCCTCCTTGATGCCCATTCGCTCGGCAACGCTGGCGATCATTGCCCTGCCCCGTTCAAGCAAAGTGGGGCGATCATTTGCCCGCTTCATTGCCGCAACAGTCAACTCGTGTGAACGCAGCTTCGCGTCGCGCACCATGCCTTCAAGGTCGAGCCTCTTATCCCAAGCCTGTCCTTCCCATTGGGCCATCAAGGCACCGCGATCGACATCGCTTTGTTTGGCCTGCCGGGTCGCCAGCGTCGCCACCAGACCAGCCTCGAGCCCTCTGCCGCGCCGGGCCTCGAGGACCTCCTGGCGCCGCGTCGAGAAGGCCATCACCGCGTCACGGTCGATACCCTTCGCTTCGAAGTTGCCATGCTTTCCGAACTCGCCGATCCGGTAGCCAAGCTTCTCGACCTCGATCCGGAAGCGCGCCATCGTCATGGCATTGAGAAGAGTGTTTTGCTGCCACAGCTTGTCGTTGCGCAGCGCCCTCCACTCGCCGTCCTTACCCTGCGTCATATTGGCGACGACGGCGTGGAAGTGCAGGTTCGGTTCCTGATTTCGGTTGGTGTCGTGCTGGAACAAAGCAACGGTCAGGTTGTCGCTCGCATGAAGTCGCTCCGTCCCCCCCTTTTCAATGCGATACTGGGCCGCATTCTTCTCCGCCCATTGGAGCGTTTCGACGACAGCAGAACGGTATGCGTCAATGATCCGCTGATCCTTGCCGACGAGTGCCAACAGTGACCAGCTTTTGGGCAGTGAAAAGGTCAGATCTGTCCCGGCGCGGTGGTACTGACCCTGGTGCCCGATACGCTCGCCATTGGGCAGATCGCCGCGCAGGATTGCCTCGAACGCCTTGGAATCGACCATGCCCGAAAGACCCAGCCGCTCGGCACCGTTGCCTACCCAGACCCCGGATCGATCGGCGTCTGCTTTGGTATAGTAGTTGTCGTTGGCGAAGTAGTTAGCCGCACCGCCAGCCGAGCGCACATTAGCAACAGAAAGCATCGTTCAGCGCCCCTCGCGCTTTGCGGCTTTGCGCTCGCGATATTCGCGGATGCGTCGTTGGTAAGCGACCACCACACGGTCCCGCAATTCCTTGTCCTTGTGTGTGCGAAGCCAGCCATCGAGGGCGATCTTGGTGAAGAGCAGATCGGCCAGAACCTGATCTCGGAACGCATCGTCTTGAGGCTGCTCCAGAGCCTCGATGACGGTGAGTTTCAGCCATTGGCTGACGCTCATATGCGCTGCATCAGCAGCGGCTTTAACAAGGGCATGAAGGTCTTCGTCGACATAGCATTGAAGGGCAAACCGCACGGCGTCACCTGACGTTTGGCCGCCCCTCCTCGGCCCATTGCCCCCTCTGGACTGACATCAGTCTACGGCAGCGATCGCCCTGTAGGAAAACGATAATTTTCAATTTTAAATTAATGCTTTAGTGGCGAGCAACTCACATGCGAGTTGCGGATCGCGGAGTGACATCAGATGACATTACTTGGCGACAACTCCCGAAATCTCAGCAAAACCCGCAGAAATTCTCGCCTCCCAAACACCGGATCTCCGGGTACGGTGTGCCCTCCAATTTCCCATATTCCCCCGCGTGACCAGTCATTTCACCGGTTCGTTCTGAAGCGGTTTTCCAGCTACTTCCAGAAGGATCTCCGCGCCCGCGCGGCGAAGGAGCGATTGGAACTGAGGCCAATCTAAAGCACGGCAAAAGGCCCCGCTGGATCGTGCGAGCGAGGCCTTCGAGAGCGTTAGATTACGGTTGCGGTTAGGCGGCCTTTGCTGCCCCTCCTTCCTTTGCCCTCGCAAGGAAATCGACCTGTTCCGCGATGATCTCGCAGCCGTAGCGGGTCTTCCCCTCGGCGTCCGTCCAACGGCTATAGTGGATGCGGCCCGTCACCATGATCATCGCACCTTTCGCGACATGCGCGGCGACGCTCTTCCCAATGCCGTTGAAACAGGTGACCCGGTGCCATTCGGTCTCGGACTGGCGGTTGCCTTGAAGCTGCGCGTGGTGGCGAGCGACAGGCTGGTGATCGTGGCGCTGCCGGAAGTTTCGCGGACTTCGGGAGTGTTGCCGACAAAGCCAACCAGTGTGACGGTGTTCTTCATTGTTCGTGTCCTTTCAAGGCATTCGATCCGTCCAAGGGGCCATCCCTTTGACTGAGCCCCGATGAGGCCGGGCACGGGCAGGACTGCACCGAGCGTATGCGAGGGGAACCCCGCCGATCGGAGTGGTGCGGGCAGCCGCGCGAAGCGTGGCAACACGGTCCGAACGGGCGCGGGTTGCAGCGCCTGTCCGGGTTCGGCCAGGGGCGTGATCAGGTCATGAAAAGGGATTGGTTCTAGAGGGTCGGAAGAACTCTGGGAGCCGAACACGAGACACCGCATCCACTGCCCGTTTCCCTCGGGCAAATCCCTGTCCTGTCTTGTGAATCAGCCGCCTCTCGGCCAAGTATCGCACCATGAATGCTGTTGAGATCGAAGAAGCAATTTCAGAGCTGGCCGCCCAACCATTTGACCGGGCGGAGTTCCCCTTCGCGTTTCTCGAAGCGTTCGGGCGCAAGGCGAACACGCTGAAGCAATTGCGGGCCGGGACAACCAATGCCTCGGATCTTCCCGGCGGCGTCCTCCAACGCAACAATATCCACATCGCCACGTGCGATCCGTGCACGGTCGACGAGACGCTAAAGGCCCTGCGTGAAAGCCCCAAGACGGGCGCCGCGAAGGCCAAATTCATCCTCGCAACGGACGGCGTGGACTTGCAGGCGGAGGATCTGGTCAACGGCGAATCCGTCGCCTGCGCCTACACCGATTTCCCGAACCACTTCGGCGCGTTCCTGCCGCTTGCGGGCATCACAACCGTCAAGCAAATCCGCGAGAACAGCTTTGACATCCGCGCCACGAGCAAGCTCAACAAGCTCTATGTCGAACTGCTGAAAGAGAACCCTGACTGGGCCACGGCGGAGCGCCGCCCCGACATGAACCACTTCATGGCGCGGCTGATCTTCTGCTTCTTCGCCGAGGATACCGACATCTTCAACGGCGAGGGCCTGTTCACCTCCACCGTGGAGCGGTTCAGCGACCGGGAAAGCTCCAACACACACGAAATCATCTCGAACATTTTCCGCGCGATGGACACGCCCACGCGGCACGAGGGCAAGCTGGACGATCGCTATCGCAAGGCGGCGAACATCCCGCCCCACGCCGATGCCTTTCCCTACGTCAACGGCGCGCTGTTTTCCGGCAGTGTGGAAGTTCCACGCTTCAGCCGCATGGCGCGCAGTTACCTGCTGCATATCGGCGGGCTGAACTGGAAACAGATCAACCCTGATATCTTCGGCAGCATGATCCAGGCGGTCGCCGATGATGAGGAGCGCGGCGCGCTCGGCATGCATTACACCAGCGTGCCGAACATCCTGAAGGTGCTTAATCCGCTATTCCTGGACGACCTGCGCCAGCAGCTGGAGGAAGCAGGCGACAACGGCCGCAAGCTGCTCAATCTGCGGACCCGCATGTCGAAGATCAGGGTGTTCGATCCGGCCTGCGGATCGGGCAATTTTCTCGTCATCGCCTACAAGCAGATGCGCGAAATCGAGGCCGAGATAAACAAGCGGCGCGGCGAGAGCGAGCGCGACAGCGACATCCCGCTTACCAACTTTCGAGGCATCGAATTGCGCGACTTTCCGGCAGAGATCGCGCGCCTCGCGCTGATCATCGCCGAGTTCCAGTGCGATGTGCTCTATCGCGGCCAGAAGGTGGCGCTCGCCGACTTTCTCCCTCTCGACAGCGAGAACTGGATCACCTGCGGGAATGCTCTTCGATTGGACTGGCTGGAGCTCTGCCCTCCGTCGGGAAGCACGGTGAAGGTGAGAGGAAACGATCTTTTCAATACCCCACTTGAACAACCTGAAATCGATTTCGAAAATGAGGGCGGTGAGACCTATATTTGTGGCAATCCCCCATACGTCGGCGACAAGTTTCAGTCGCCAGAGCAGAAGGGAGACCTGCGACAGCTTGACGCTGGTAAACGCACTAAAGCGGTAGATTATATTGCAGGATGGTTTTGGAAAGCCTCCGATTTCATTCGAAGCGGAGGCTCATTCGCGTTCGTTTCGACAAATTCAATCTGCCAAGGGATACAGGTACCGCTTATTTGGCCTGCGATCTTCAAAAGAGGGCAGCGGATTGGATTTTGCCATAAGGACTTCTATTGGTCCAACAACGCTAGCAAGAATGCAAATGTGATCTGCATCATCGTCGGGGTCACCACCGACAAACCTCGCGTGCTCCGGATTTACGAGGGCGATACGAAACGGATAGCGCAGCACATCAACGCATATTTGATTGATGGCCCTGACGTCATCATTGCGAAGAGCCCTCAGAACATCAGCGGGCTACCACAGATGTTTGCTGGGAATATTCCAAGAGATCGCGGCAATTTCATGTTCAGCAAGGAAGAGCGAGACGCTGTTCTTATTACTCACCCGGGCAGCGCCGAACTGTTCCGAAGAATTTTTGGATCGAGCGAGTTCATCAATGATCTCGTTCGATATTGCCTTTGGATCGAAGATGACCAGGTTGATTTGGCACTTAGCATCCCGGAAATAGCTAATCGCCTGGCTGATGTTAGGGCTTATCGCGAGACTGGAAGCGAACGCGGAAAGCTGGGAATTGATACGCCGTATAGGTTCGAACGCACTATCGTTGGCGACAAGAGCCAGCTCATCATTCCAAGGGTATCCTCCCAGCGTCGAGAATTTCTCCCGGTTGGATTGCAGGATCGCTCGGCAATTATCTCTGATGCCGCACAGGCGATATACGATTCCCCAGTCTACGTTCTGTCACTTATTTGCTCGCGAATGCACATCTGCTGGGTAGGCCTAACGGCTGGGCGAATGAAGTCCGATTTCCGATATTCATCAGGCGTTTGCTACAATACCTTCCCCGTCCCCAAGCTCACGGAACAGCATAAAGCCGACCTGACCCGCTGCGCCGAGGATATCCTCCTTGCCCGCGAGGCGCATTTCCCCAAGACCATCGCCGAGCTCTACGATCCGGAGAAGATGCCCGAAAACCTCCGCCACGCACACGATCGCAACGACGAGGTCCTGGAACGCGTCTACATCGGCCGCCGCTTCAAAAACGACACCGAACGCCTCGAAAAGCTGTTCGAACTTTACACTAGAATGACCAGCGCAAAGGCTGCGTGAGGCATAGCGACAAGAAGCGTCGGATAGGGGGGCTTTGATGGATTGGCTGGCAACGGAAATAGGAAAGCTAAGCCTGCTTGGCGTTTACGGTCTCGTTGCCGGGGCGGTGGGTAGCTTGCTGTCGGGATATGTGTTCCCGAAATGGCTTCAAAAGCAGAAATCTGATCTGGAAGTTGAGGCCGAAAAACTACGCTTTAAGCTGAAGCGTCAGGAGCTAGGCCGTAAACTCATAAATTGACTTGCGCGGCGCGGGCGCGGTTGATTCAAGGCTTCGGGAAGGAGCTTTGGATGACGCGTCGTAGATTTGAACTGACCGATGATGAGTGGCTGGTGATCGAGCCGTTGTTGCCGAACA
>NZ_JBSXNU010000025.1:0-65292 GCF_056857815.1 Qipengyuania sp. B-5
CGAGAGTGCCCCAAACCGTGGTATCAGCCGTTTGTCGATGTAAGCCCGAGATGCATCGCGCGTGGAAGGCTTCCAATGCGGTGAATAGTCGAGCCAGAACTCCTCCGCGAATTCTGCAAAGAGTGGAGCCTTAAGCTTCTCTGGAGCAGTAGGCAGATCGGCAAGTGTCGCCTTGATGAGCAATCTGCGCGCGGCAGCGCGCGCGGCGGGAGCGCCTAACGCACCTGCCGCCACTCCCGCGCTTCCCAGCGTCACCATTCGCTGCACGCCTCGCGGCCTGTGCTTTACGATCCACGTGAGATGTCCCGACTTGCGCTTGCGAAGTCCGAAGCCGGGAAGCTCTGTATCCCATGTGATGCCGACCGGAAGAGACTTTCGCCGCGCAACATAGCCGGTCAGTTTGAGACGATGGGACTGCCTGCGGCGGGATACTGCTGTGCCTTGGCTACCACCTGATTGCTCAGTCTTTCGGACTTGCGATGCTTCTGTTTCTTCGTGCCTTTTTGCCATTCCATGCAGCTACCGCTGCGTACGGTGTGCGTCCTTGCGGCAGGTCCGCCAGCGCATCCTCGATTTCTCCCAGTGACAGTCCGAGCTTCTGCGCGATCAGTATGAAACTGAGCCGCCTAATGTCGCTGCGCAGGAAACGGCGCTGGTTGCCGGACGTGCGCAGGGGTTCGACCAGTCCCTTTTCCTCGTAGAAACGGATGGCCGAGACGGACAGACCGGTACGGCGGGCAAGATCGCCGATCGGCAGGAGGTCGTTCGCTTTCATCGATTACAGAGATAGTGCAAATGAGGCTTGACCTCAACTTAGCTTGAGGTTGCATATACCCGTGCATCGCAACCAGCGCCGCGTCTCTGTGAGATCGGCGCGACAGAAGGAGATGCACCATGGCGCAAGGACGCCTCGAACACGCCAATATCTCGGTCACCGATCCGGAACGGAGTGCCGCGTTGTTGATCGATCTACTCGGCTGGCACGAACGCTGGCGCGGGCCATCCCAACTCGGCGGACACTCGGTCCATGTCGGCGCGGAGCATGACTATGTCGCGCTCTATACTGGCGAGCACGTTAAGGGCGAATATCGCAAGGGCCAGCCGCTCAACCATATAGCCTTTACCGTCGAAGATCTCGATGCGGCGGAAGAAGTGGTCAAACGCCATGGCATGGAGCCCTTCGGACATGATGATTACGACCCGGGTAGGCGGTTCTATTTTTTCGACTGGGACGGGATCGAATTCGAGGTGGTCAGCTATGAATGAGATCATGCCTCGCCGCCCTCTGTTCGGCTCACGAGAACACATGAAAGAGCGTGACGTCAGCCCGGAAGAGTCCCCGACTGCCGCAGTGCCTCTGCCAGAGCGATCGCAGCGCTTGTCGCCAGGTTGAGCGAACGCACCTCGGGTCGCATAGGCAGCCGCACGCTGGCATCGACGGACGCGCGCACCGCGTCCGTCACACCCGCGCTCTCCTTGCCGAACAGCAGCACATCGTCGGGGCGATATTCGAAATCGTAAGACGACTGGGTCGCTTTAGTGGTGAACAGCACCAGGCGGCACCCGGCACGCGCCTGACGGAAAGCCTCGAAACCGCTGTGCCGCACCACCTCGACATGGTCGATGTAATCCATCGCGGCGCGCCGCACACGCCTGTCGTCCCACGGAAACCCAAGTGGCTCGATCAGATCTACGCCCGCACCCATGCAGGCACCAAGCCGCATCACGGCACCGACGTTTCCGGCAATCTCGGGTTCGAACAGGGCTATGCGCATGGCTTCAGAGCAGCCCCACCCGGCCGTTGCCCTTGGTCCTGATGCACATCACGCATTGCCTACGACGAAGCAGGCGGCGGCGACCAGCGCGCCTGCCCAGCGGTTCGAACGGAAGCGTTCAAGCGGGTTGGCGGGATCGTCTCCATCGAGAGTCGAGACTTGCCACGCCAGATGGCCGGCCGCCGGGATCAGCGCCAGCAGCGCAATCCAGTCTGCGCGGTAAAGCCAGAAAGCCAGCGCCCACAGCGCCACCGCCCCGGTGTAGAACACCGCAACTCCACCCTGGACCTGACCGCCGAGTCGCAGCGCGGAGGAGCGGATACCGACCAGCGCATCGTCCTCGCGGTCCTGCATGGCATAGATCGTGTCGTAGCCGATGACCCACAGCGCCGCACCCGCATACATGGCGGCCAGCGCATCGAGATTGTCGGCGCGGAGCTGGGTCCAGCCCACCAGCAGCCCCCATGTAAACACGAGACCGAGCCAGGCCTGCGGCCACCATGTAATCCGCTTCATGAAAGGATAGGCGGCGACCATGGCGAGACTGGCCAATGCGACGATCTGCGCCAGCGGACGCAGTTGCAGCAGCGCGACCAGCCCGACGAGGCAGAGCGCCAGCAACCAGCCCCAGGCGAGTTTTTTCGGCACCCGTCCGCTAGCCACCGGGCGGCTGGCGGTGCGGGCCACCTTCCGGTCAAGATCGGCATCGACGATGTCGTTATAGACACAGCCCGCCCCGCGCATGGCGATACTGCCCAGCAACAGCCAGCCGAGCAGCGCCCATTGCCAGCCGGCACCTGTCAGCCACACGCCCCAGACGCAGGGCCAGAACAGCAGCCACCAGCCGATCGGCCGGTCGAATCGTGCGAGCTGCGCAAGGTCTCGCAGGCGCTGCGGCAGGCGCCCGACGAGCCCGCGATGCTCGCTGTCCGGTACGATATCATTCGAAGCTGGTTCGCTCATGGGTTGCTCCCTACCCTCGCCCGTGCCACCTGCAAAGCCATGCCCGCAACTCCCGCCTGGCCGCCCAAGAGCGCACCGCGCCTGTTCGTCGACAGCCTCTTGTCCGAAGGTGCGGAGGTGCGCATCGAAGGCAATCAGGCGCATTACCTCGGCAAGGTCATGCGCATCTCGCCAGGCGACACGGTGATCCTGTGCGATAACGAATCCGGCGAATGGGCCGCGGAAGTTATCGAGGCTGCCAAACGCCATATCACCCTGACGGCGCGGCAACATCTGCGCGAGCGGGAGGAAGTCCCGGACTTCTGGCTCTGCGCCGCGCTTCTGAAAAAGGACCGGTTCGACATGGTGCTGGAAAAGGCGACCGAGCTGGGCGTCGCCGCGATCCATCCCATCGTTACCCGCCGCTGCGTGGCCGACAAGCTCAATTCCGAGCGCGCTTCCGCCATCGTGACCGAGGCGGCGGAGCAATGCGCGCGCACCGCGCTGCCCGTAGTGGCCGAGCCGCGCAAGCTCGATGCACTGCTACGTGACTGGCCCGAAGACCGGATACTTTTCTTCGCCGACGAGGAAGGTGGTGAATCTGCCGCAGACGCCTTCTGTTACGCCGAAGGTCCCGCCGCCCTGCTCACCGGCCCGGAAGGCGGGTTCGACGACGAAGAGCGCGTGGCGATTCGCGCGCATCCCAATGCCCGGCCCATCAGCCTCGGCCCGCGGATTTTGCGCGGCGAAACTGCCGCTCTTGCCGGCATCTCCGTATGGATGGCGGAAGCTGGTGACTGGATCGATGCAGAATAATTCTCTTTCCTCGCGAGGTTGGGTTTCCTATCGCAACTTTCATGAGCACGCGCGACACATCCGCCAGGGAAGACCCGATCATCGAGAGCCGCGACCAACTGGTCGCCCCGATGCAAAAGGGAGAGAAACCCAAGGCGGACTGGCGTATCGGAACGGAGCATGAAAAGCTCGTCTTCAACAGGTCGGACCACCGCGCTCCATCTTACGAGGAAAAGGGCGGTATACGCGATATCCTGCTGAGTTTGCGGCAGTTTGGATGGGAACCTGTGGAAGAAGGCGGCAAGGTCATCGCCATGCGCGGCGAAGATGGCACCGTCAGTCTGGAGCCTGCGGGCCAGCTGGAACTTTCCGGCGCGCCGCTGGAGAATCTCCACGAAACCTGCGCGGAAACCGGCCGCCACCTCGATCAGGTGAAGCAGGTCGGCGAAGCCTGCGATGTCGGTTTCCTCGGTCTCGGCATGTGGCCGGACAAGACCCGCGAAGAGCTGCCCATGATGCCCAAGGGTCGCTACGAAATCATGAAACGGCATATGCCGCGGGTCGGCACGCTGGGCCTCGACATGATGCTGCGGACCTGCACGATCCAGGTCAATCTCGACTATTCTTCCGAAACCGACATGGCGCAGAAATTCCGCACCGGCCTCGCGCTGCAGCCGCTGGCCACCGCGCTGTTCGCCAATTCGCCCTTCACCGAAGGCAAGCCGAACGGCTACCTTTCCTACCGCAGCCATATCTGGAGCGACACCGATCCACACCGCACGGGCATGCTGCCGTTCGTCTTCGAGGACGGCTTCGGCTACGAACGCTGGGTCGATTACATGCTGGATGTGCCGATGTATTTCGTCTTCCGCGACGGGAAATATATCGATGCGGCGGGCCTCAGTTTTCGCGATTTCCTCAAGGGTGAACTTTCGGTCCTTCCGGGCGAGAAGCCGACCGAAAGCGATTGGTGGGACCATCTCTCCACCGCCTTTCCCGAAGTGCGCCTGAAGAGCTTCCTCGAAATGCGCGGAGCGGACGGCGGGCCGTGGAGCCGGATTTGCGCCCTGCCCGCCTTCTGGGTCGGCCTGCTCTACGAGCAGACCGCGCTCGATGCGGCGTGGGACCTCGTCAAACACTGGACGATGGAAGAGCGCGAGGAATTGCGCAACGCGGTTCCGAAACTGGCTCTCGATGCGCCCATTCCCGGCGGGGGCAAGCTACAGGATCTTGCGAAAGACGTTCTCAAGATCGCACGTTCGGGGCTGACCGCACGCGCCCGAGTCAACGCGTCGGGTGATAACGAGACCGGTTTCCTCGAGACGCTCGACGAGATCGTGGCGAGCGGCAAGGTGCCCGCGCAGATACTGCTCGACCGTTATCATGGGGAATGGGGCGGCGATATCAGCCGGGTTTACAAATACAGCTTCTGACCAAGGGAAAGCGTGGATGATCCAGATCAACGGAACGATCAAGCTGGGGCGCACGATCGACGCCACGATGCAGAAATCCCTTGTCGAGATGGTCCGCGCCAGCCGCGCCGAAGACGGTTGCCTCGATTACAGCTTTGCGCGCGATCTTGCCGATCCGGACACGCTGGTACTGTTCGAACGCTGGCGCGACCGTGCAGCGCTGGATGCACATGGGCAATCCGCGCACATGGCGGAATTCCAGAAGGTCATGGCGGCCAACCCGCCCGCCTCGCGCGATCTCAGGATCTACGAGACCGACGAGGGCCAGCCGCTCGGCTGACCCTCGGCACATCAGGCGCGTCTAGCGGAAAGCCGTGATCCGACCGCTGTCGTCGAGCACGTAGAGCGTATTGTTGGCAACGATCGGGGGGAGGCTGATCGGCTGTTCCAGTTCGCGGAAGAGGGTGGCCGAACCTTCGCCCGTGCTTACGGTGTAGATCTGGCCTTCCGAATTGACCGCCCACAGGCGATCGCCTGCGAGAACCGGCCCCTGCCAGAAGATCGGATCTTCCTTGTCTTCCTCGTCACGGAAGCGCGGAAGCTGGGTAAGCCAGCGAACCTTGCCGGTGCCGCGCGCAATCGCCAACATGCGTGCATCGTCGGTCAGCGCGAAGATCCAGTCACCCGCAATGGCCGGGGTCGAAATGCCCGCGACCGTAAGTTCCCACAGGCGCTGGCCAGTGACCAGTTCGTAAGCTGCCATCCGACCGCCTTGGCCGAGCGCGAAGACCTGACCCCTGTCGATAATCGGATCGGCATCGATATCGCTCAACGCCCCGACTTGCGTTGAGATCGAGGTGCGTGCCAGCGCATCGGCCCACAGGCTGCGGCCGTTTTCGTACCGATAGGCAACCAGTTCACCTGAAGTATAGCCGGCGACCACTGTCCCGTTTCCGGCTGCAGGTGCGGCAACTCCGAATACGCCCGCCATCGTGGTGGAACCGGATTCCTGCCACACTTGGCGTCCGTCGGCAGCGTTCAGCGCAAAAAGCTGGTTGTCCTGGGACATGACAAAGACATTGCCGAAGGAAACCGTGGGCGAGCCGCGCAGCGGTCCGCCGGGCTTGACCTTCCAGAGTTCGGCACCGTTGTCGGCGTCCAGCGCATAGACGTTACCGGCACCATCGGTGCCATAAACCCTGCCACTATCGAAGCTCACCCCGCCGCCGAAGGCCGAAGGGCGCGTGTCGTCGGTCAAATCACCCTGATAGGCCCAGATGCGAGATCCGGTCTGTGCGTCGAAAGCGGAAACCTGCCCGTCCGCGCCGACGGCAAAAAGCTTGCCGCCTCCCACAACCGGTGCCGCACCCAGACGGCGCTTGTTGCTGGCGCCTTCGACCTGGGCGGTGAAGGCCTGCGCGGGAGTCGCCCCGAGAGCCAGATGGCCGTAGCTTTTGCTCGCGGTCCCGCCAGCCTGGCCCCAGGTATCGTTGGACCGGGCTGCCGGAAGCGTGACCGCCGTTCCCGCCAAGGCAGGGTCGACTTTTGCGCCGCTTTCGATCCGCGAAAGGATCGGCTGGCGGTCGCCGATGGTAGGCGTGTCCTTCTTTCCGTCGCCGCCGCCGAACAGGCCGCCACTGCACGCTCCAAGCGCAACCGCGGAGGTTGCAAGGATCGCGCCTCTGAAGAGGGATTTAGCGTAGTTCTGGCTCATCGAGTTTCCGTTTCGTGTCATTCGGTGCCTTCACCGCCTGCGCCTTGCGCATCGAGGATATCCTGCACATCGTCGACTGCGTCGACGCCAAGGATACCCGCCATGTTGAGCATGCGGGCCCGGGCCGGTTCGGGAGTATTTTCGTCTCGCGCTATCTCGGCAAACAGCGCACCAGCTTCGTCGCGCTGGTTCTGTGCGAGATAAGCGTGTGCGACCAGTTCGCCCGCGCTGGCGAAGAACGGTTCGCCCGGGACAGCGAGCGGCTTCATCGCAGCGATGACCTCGGCCGGTTCCGTCTGGTCGAAAAGCAAAGCCGTGCGGCGGATGAGCGCAAGGTTCCGCATAACGTCCGGCGCGTTTTCGTCATCGGCAATCTCGCCGAACAGGGTGGCCGCCTGCGCGACATCCCCGCTTTCGGCGGCAATTCCGGCCCTCAGCATCTTCGCGCTGATGGCGGGCGTACCCTCTCCCTCGAACGCTTCGAGACGCGCGGTTGCGGTATCGACGTTCCCGGCTTCCAGCTGGTCGAGCGTCGTGACGAGTTCCTCGCTCGATGATTCGAGCGCCGTTTCCTGGCGGTTGTCCCAGTAGAGATAGCCGGCGAAGGACAGAAGTCCGATCACTACCACCCCGATGAGCGGCTTGCCGTAGCGGTCCATGAAGCTTTCGAGATCGCCCTGGCGAACGGCATCGTCGACTTCGCGCAGCAGTGCTTCCTGCTCTGCTGCGCTGGCTTTCGCCTTTTTCTCTTCACGGGTGAGTTCGGTCTTGGGTGTTCGTGCCACTGCGGCGCGGTCTCCGGTCCTTGGATATCAGGTCTGCGGGTCTTTAGGCATGGCACCTTCGAAGGGCAATGCCTTGGCGACCGTGCACCAACGCCTGTCCCCGTTCGCGTGAATGTGCGATGAAAGCCACTTTCAAAATTCGCGTCTCATTGCGCTGGAATAGAGACGCCGGAAGGTGGCGATCATCTTATCTCGGTCGAATTCTCGTACGGCCTGGACCCGGTTCGCCTCGCCTATGGCCTTGCGCAAGCCCCCGTCTTTGGCGAGCGCGTGGAGATTTGCCGCAAACATGCTTTCGCTGGCACCTTCCGTCAGCCACTCGCGATTGGGTTCGCTTACGATATCTGCAGTTCCGCCTTCCCGGGGCGCGATGACCGGCACGGACGCCGACATCGCCTGGACGAGCCGTTCCGGAAATATCGGTGATACGCCCGGATCGACGAAGATGTCGAACAGGCCGAGCACGCGCGCCGGCTCCTTCACCGCGCCGGGGAAATAGACCCGGTCGTTCAGGCCGAGCCGGTCGATTTCCGCCTCAACGCCAGTTGTATTCTGTCGTTCTCCCAGAACAATCAGCTGCCACTTCTCGTCCAGGTTGGCGAATGCCCTCACCAGACGCGCAATTCTGGACGCGCCGGGATCATCGGGCCATGTGCCGACCCAGTTCTCACCGGGATGCTTGATAAGACGGAATCCGTCGTTCTTCGGCTTCTTGGCGAAAGCCTTGGTGTCGATTCCCGGGGCGATGCGTTTCACCCGGCCCATAGGCTGTTGCCAGTCGACCAGCGCGGCCTCTTCAAGCCTTTCGCCCGGTACAACGACACCGGCGGATTTCCCCAGCGCGATCCGGCGATACCACTTGCGGCGAAAAGCGCGCCGCTGATCCGGCGCATATTCGTGATGCACCAGCGGCGGCAGGTTCATCGCATCCTTGAACAGCGTATGAGCCATCGCAACGTCGAGCGCTTCCGGCCCGTGGGTCAGCACCAGATCGAACGGGGTTATCGCGCGCGCCAGCTTGAGCATGCGGCCAGGAATAGGCAGGCCCTCCAGCGCGGGGAAGTTGCTTGCAGGCTTGAGATAGGCGCTCCGGCGAAGCCCGGTCGGCAATTCTCCGTCCTGGGTCACCAGCGTGTGTCGCAACTTGTTGCCGAAAGCAGATATCAGCTCGACTGAAGCGCCTTGGGGAAGGACATGGAGGAGGTTCGGCGCCAGCTCGCCTTTCCCACCACTCATCCCACTTTGCCGAGCAGTGCATCGATGGCACTGCGCACTTCAGGCTCGTCGAGCGTCGGGGCATGTCCGGCATTCGGGACCACGACGATATCGGCGCCGGGGGCGCGGCGCTGCATTTCGGCCAGCGTCTCTTCGCTCAGGATCGTGGAAAGCGCGCCGCGAACGAGTACTATCGGCTTTCCGGCCAATGCCTCGAAGCCGGGCCAGAGATCGGGCGGAACCGCATTTTCATCGGCCTCGTTGAAGGGATCGGCGATCTTCATGTCGTAATCGAAGGCGATCCGGCCGTTGTTGCACAGCGTCATCGAACGCTTGGCCATCCTGATCCAGTCGTTCGTGTCGAAGGAGGGGTGCGAATCGCCATGGACCTCCTCGAGCGAACGCGCGGCATGCATCCATGTCGGAAAGCTGCCGCCCTTGCCGAGATAGGTCTTGATCTTGTCGATCCCCTGAGGGTCCACGACCGGGCCGATATCGTTGATAACCGCTCCGGCAATCCGATCGGGCGCGAACTGGGCGATCAGCATGGTCATCAGACCTCCCATTGATGTTCCGATGGAAATGAAGCGCTTCATTCGCTCCTGTTCGAACAACGCCATGACGTCCGCAATATAGGTCGGCACGGCGTAACTCGCGCTGTCCTCGGCATAAGCGCTTTGCCCGCGCCCGCGCATGTCGGGCACGATGACCCGGTGCCCCAGCGACGCAATATGCGGCGCCAGCGCATCGAAATCGCGGCTGTTCCGGGTGAGACCGTGCAGGCAGACGACCGGAAGCTTGCCCGTATCGTCGCCTGCATAATCGCGGAAATACAGCTCCAAACCGTCGGGGCTTTGCCAGCTGCGTTCGATGAATTCGCTATTCATGATTGTTCCGGTAGCGCCACTGCGCGCAAATTTCGAGAGACGACTTGCATGGATGGTGCATGACCCCCATCCCCTATGGCATGCCCAACCTCCCAGCGCCTTCCGAATATCGCCCCGACACGCCGATTCTGGGGGTTGCTGACTGGCTGGCAGACCCGGTCCAGTCGGCCGATTTTCCCGAAACGCGGCTGCGCTTCCGCAATGATCGCTGGGCAGAGGCTGTAGGGCTTGCAGATTTGACCGACGAAGAATGGCTCAGCCATTTCGGGCGTTTCGAACCGCTTGAGGGCAATCTGCCCCACCCGCTGGCGCTGCGTTATCACGGACACCAGTTTCGCGTGTACAATCCGGAAATCGGTGACGGCCGCGGCTTTCTTTTTGCGCAGCTACGCGACGGCGAAGGCCGTTTGCTCGATCTCGGCACCAAGGGATCGGGCCAGACTCCCTGGAGCCGGGCAGGAGACGGTCGGCTTACTCTAAAGGGCGGTGTGCGCGAGATCCTCGCCACCGAAATGCTCGAAGCACTGGGCGTCAATACTTCCAAGACCTTCAGCATCGTGGAAACGGGTGAGGAATTGGTCCGCGGGGACGAGCCTTCGCCCACCCGTTCCGCAGTGATGACACGGCTCAGTCACGGCCATATCCGCATCGGTAGCTTCCAGCGCCTGCTCGCACTCGAAGAAAAGGCGCATATGGAGCAACTGGTCGACTATTGCCTCACCCAGTTCCCCGGCCCTCCTCCGCCGGAGGACGCACCTGGACGTAACGAACCGGCCGTGAAGCTGATGCATCTGGTCGTCCAACGCCTCGCCGACCTTGCGGCAAGCTGGATGGTAGCAGGCTTCGTCCACGGCGTCCTGAACACGGACAATATGAACATCACGGGCGAAAGCTTCGACTATGGCCCCTGGCGGTTCCTGCCCAGATGGGAGCCGGGATTCACCGCCGCCTATTTCGATCATGCGGGGCTATACGCCTTCGGACGCCAGCCGGAGGCACTGCATTGGAACTGCGGCCAATTCGCGATTGCACTGCGGCTGATCGCCGATGCGCCGCCGCTGATTGCCGCGATGGAGCGCTTCGGGTCTCTTTACATGGAAGCCGTTGCGCGGCGGTGGTGCTGGCGGCTCGGTATCGAAAGCAAAGGACTCGAAGGAGACAGCAAGCTTGTCGGGGCCTGCGAGGCATCTATGGCGGAGAGCGGAGAGCAACCGGACGCCTTCTTCTATCGCCATCGCGGCGGAAAGGATGGCGATGACGAACTCGGCGATCTGCTCTCCACCTATCGAGCGGTTGGCGGTAGCCATCCATACTGGTCGGAAGGCAACCCCGAAAGCTTGGTGATCGACGAGGTCGAGGAGATCTGGTCCGCGATCGACGAGCGCGATGACTGGCAACCGCTATATGACAAAGTAGAGCGTCTGCGCCGCATGGGCGAGGCTCATGGGGTGGCTCCTGCCCCTGCAGCACACAGCGCCTAGACTCAATTTGACGCACCATGGCAGAAAGCACATAGGCCATTTCATCCAAGGCAACCGTTTCAAGGACAGGCTATTCAGTGTCGGACAAGATGATTTCCACCGAACCCGCCACAGGCAACCAGATCTGGCGCGGCAAGGTCGGCAATGTCGATGAAGTCCTTGAACGCGCGGTCGCCGCCAAACGTGGATGGGCCACTGAATCCGTCGCGCGGCGGATTGAATTCGTGCGCCGTTTTGCCAACCAGGTTCTCAAGCACGCCGAACCCTTCGCGGAACTGATCGCGCGCGAAACCGGAAAGCCCTTGTGGGAAGCTCGCACCGAGGTCGAAGCGGTCAAGAACAAGGTCGAGATTTCAATCACGGCCTATGCCGAACGGACGGGCCAGAAAAAGCTCGACAGTGCACTGCAGGGCAGCGCCGCCCTGCGCCACAAGCCGCACGGTGTGATGGCGGTGCTTGGGCCCTATAATTTTCCCGCGCACCTTCCCAATGGTCATATCGTCCCTGCACTCATCGCGGGCAACGTCGTGGTCTTCAAGCCGAGCGAGAAAACGCCTGCAGTGGGCGAATTCCTGACCAAGCTGTTTCATGAAGCAGAAGTACCGGAAGACGTGGTGCAATGTCTCCACGGCGGCCCCGACGCCGGCAAGGCGCTCGTCGCGCATGATGCGGTCGATGGCGTTCTGTTCACCGGTTCGGCCCCGGCGGGCATCGCGATCAACAAGAAGCTCGCATCCAATCCGGCAAAGATCGTTGCGCTGGAAATGGGAGGGAACAATCCCATTGTCATGCTCGATACGCCGAAGATCGAGGATGCGGCCGTTACGATTATTCAGTCGGCTTATACAACGGCCGGTCAACGCTGCACTGCTGCGCGTCGCCTTATCGTGCTGGACAGCGTATACGATGAGATTGTTCCCGCTGTAAAAAGGCTTGCCAGGCGTCTTCTGGTTGACGAACCGTTTGCCGAGCCGCAACCGTTCATGGGTACCGTGATCGACAATGCAACCGCCGAAATGCTGATGGAAAGCCAGGAGGCTCTGCTATCGCACGGCGGAGAAGCGATCCTGGGCATGACCCGTCCACAGGGAAAATTGCCTTTCCTCACGCCCGGCATCGTCGAAGTGACCGCAATCGACGAACGGCCGGACGTCGAATTGTTCGGCCCGTTGCTGCAGGTAATCCAGGTCAAGGATTTCGACGAGGCGATCGCCGAAGCCAATAATACGCGTTACGGCCTATCTGCCTCGCTGGTCGGCGGCAAACCCGAAAACTTCGAACGCTTCTGGAGCGAAACCCGTGCCGGGATAGTCAACTGGAACCGTCCGACCAACGGCGCTTCCTCTGCCGCGCCCTTTGGCGGGATCGGCCTTTCCGGCAACCACCGCCCTGCGGCCTATTATGCTGCGGATTATTGCGCTTATCCGGTCGCAAGTACCGAGATGGATCAGCCGCGCGCCAGTATCGGCGTGGGCCTGAAAGACGCCAGCAAGCCCACTCGCAAGACCAAGGACGCGCATAAATAAAGGGCGCCGCCGGTTCCTCTTATAATGAGGATACCGACGACGCCCACAACGACCCGAAGGCCGCCTTCGAACTGCGGGTGGGCGCAGTTCGAAGATCGTAATTATCCGCAGCGCGTGCTGGAACGATCGATCGAACGACCCAGGAGTGCGCCGGCTGCTCCGCCAAGGATGGCACCGAGCGTCCGATCACCGCCACGGCCGGCTACTTCGTGGCCAAGCAATGCACCCACCCCGGCTCCGACCAGCAGGCCGGTCGTGCCATCATCCTTGCGGCAATAGTAACGGTTGTCGCGGCCGCGCCAGATACGGGTGTCGCGGCGCACCGGCTGCCCCCAATCACGCGAGTAGCCTTGATAATAACCGCGCTGACGATCACGACCGTAGTATTGGCGCTGGTTATGACGCTTGCGCCCGTGCTCGAAGACCGTCCCGCTGGCGATATCGGTATATCCTTGCGGTGCCGCGCTTGCAGGCGCGACATTCGAAGGCACTGCAGCGGAAGCCGGCATTGCCAAGCTTAGACCGGTTGCTGCGAAAGCTAGTGATAGAGCTTTTGTAATTTTTGGCATGGCGCTCGTCCTTTGGTCGTTTTTGACTCGCTGGTTGTTGATGTCGTTCATGAATAGCGATGGTTTCCTGAACCAATTGCAACCGAAGCGTCAGATTTGAGATAATCGACCAGCCGTGCAGAGCTGATGGACGAAATGAGGCTTGCAGGCCTTTACAGGCCCACCTAGGCGCTCGGAGTTCATGGAAACGACAGGAACCGAACACCCGAAGACGGGTCTCTGGGCAGCCGTTGGCGCCTATCTGATCTGGGGGTTTTTGCCGCTCTACCTGATTCTGGTGCGCAGCGTTCCTGCGATGGAATTCGTCGGCTGGCGGATTGTCTGGACTCTGCCGCTGTGCCTGGTGATCGTGACCGTGCGCAAGCAGTTGCCGCAATTGCGCGCGGCATTGACCAATCGCAGGACGATGGGTTGGCTCTTCGTCTCAGCTACCCTCATCGCGGTGAACTGGATCGTCTATGTATGGGCGATCCAGAGCAATTACGTCTATGCTGCTAGCCTCGGTTACTACATCAATCCGCTGATAAACGTTCTGCTCGGTACCCTGCTTTTGAAAGAGAAGCTTTCGCGTTTCCAATGGGCGGCCGTTGCTCTGGCAGCGGTCGGCGTATCGTTGCTCCTCGGCGGCGCTCTGACCACGCTCTGGATCAGTCTTACACTGGCACTAAGCTTCGGAACCTACGGTCTCATACGCAAGCAGGTGGATGTAGGCGCCCTACCCGGCCTGACCATCGAATCCCTATTGCTGCTGGTCCCCGCCTCCGGCGTGATCTGGTTCTACTCGGGCACACCTGGAGGTTCGTCATTCGCCCAGTCGACCGAGCTTAGCCTCGCGATCATGCTGGGCGGTGTACTCACGGCGATACCGCTGCTTATGTTCGCCATCGCCGCCAAACGACTTCCTTATTCGACGCTCGGTTTTATCCAGTTCCTCGCTCCGAGCATCGTCTTCGTTCTCGGACTGACCGTCTTCGGCGAGGAATTGAAACCCGTCCAGGCCGCATGCTTTGCCTGTATCTGGGCAGCGGCGGCGATCTTCGTGTGGGATCTGTGGTCGCGCTCTAGGAAGCCAGCCGCCATTTGAGTGTTTCGCCCGCGTGGAAGGGCACGATGGCTGCTTCTCCGCCTTCCACTTCGGAAGGAACTTCGACCGGCCTTTTTTCCAGCGTGATGCGCGCCTCATTCACCGGCAAGCCGTAGAATGCGGGACCATTGAGGCTGGCAAATCCCTCGAATTGCTCGAGCGCATCTTCCTCGTCGAAGACCGTGACGTAGCTTTCGAGAGCGAAGGGTGCGTTGAAAATGCCCGCGCAACCGCAGTCACTTTCCTTGGCGTAACGATGGTGCGGCGCACTGTCCGTCCCGAGGAAGTATTTCGCCGAACCGCTCGTCGCCGCCTTGCGCAGCGCCAGGCGGTGTTCCTCGCGCTTGGCAACCGGCAGGCAGAACATGTGCGGGCGGATACCGCCGACGAGGATCGCGTTGCGGTTGATGTGCAGATGCTGGGGCGTGATCGTCGCCCCGACCCTTGGCCCGGAAGCATCGACGAACTGCACTGCCTGTTTCGTGGTGATATGCTCGAAGATAACCTTCAGCTCGGGCAAACGCTCGACAAGCGGGGCGAGGACTTGGTCGATGAATACCGCCTCGCGATCGAAGATATCGATCTCGGCGTGGGTAACCTCGCCGTGAACGCATAACGGCATTCCGATCTGCGCCATGCGCTCGAGAACGCCAGATATATTTGCAACGTCCGTCACGCCATGGGCGGAATTGGTCGTCGCCCCCGCAGGATAGAGCTTCGCTGCTGTAAGCACGCCATCGGCGAAGCCCGCGGCCAGATCATCGGCATCGGTTTCGTCCGTGAGATAGGCGGTCATCAGCGGAGTGAAATCCAGCTCTTCGGGCACGGCCTCGAGAATCCGAGCGCGATAGGCGGATGCAAGCGCGCTTGTAGTCACCGGCGGGGCGAGGTTCGGCATTACGATGGCGCGTGCGAACTGGCGCGCGGTATGCGGCACGACTGCGCGCATCGTGTCACCGTCTCGGAAATGGAGATGCCAGTCATCGGGGCGGCGGATCGTCAGCGATTCGGTGGCGGTACTCATGGCGGTTGCCTATGGCGGCAGGCAGCCTATCTGTCACCCATGACAGCTACCCGCCTGACCAACCGCGCGGTCATCCGCCTCTCCTCGCAGGACGATAGCGAAAGCGTCGCCGATTTTCTCCAGGGACTGCTGACCAACGATGTGAAGCAGAAACTGCCGGTCTATGCTGGCTTGCTGACTCCGCAGGGCAAGGCGCTGTTCGACATGATTGTCTGGCCCGCAGGCAACGGCCAGCTCCTGCTCGACTGCGAAGCGGAGTTTGCCGAGGAACTGGTCAAACGCCTCTCGCTTTATCGACTGCGCCGGAAAATCGACATTGCGGTGGACGAAAATGTCGGTGTGCACTGGGAGAAGCATGGTGGCGACGGCGGCGCGCCCGATCCGCGGCTCGCTGCAATGGGCCAGCGCTGGCTTGCCCCCGTGTCTGATGGCGACGAGGCGATAGATGATGCGTATATCGCCCACCGCCTATCGCTCGGCGTACCCGAAGGTCGTGCCGAACTGGGTGACATATTGTGGCTCGAGACCAATGCCGTCGAGCTACACGGCGTCACTTTCGATAAGGGTTGCTATATCGGGCAGGAAAACACTGCGCGGATGAATTGGCGCAGCAAGGTCAACCGGCGACTGGTGGTGGTGCCGTTCGACATGTCGGAAGAGAAACGCCGCAAAATCGGCTATCCCGATCTAGGCTTCGCCGTCGATCACTTGCGTGTGAGCGACATCGATCCGCTGATCGCTCCCGACTGGATGCGTTCGGGCCTGGTACCTAAAGAATAGTCGTTTCGAGCGAGCGGACCAGCATCCGCTCCGCCCGGTCTCGCGCAGCGGTTTCAGGGAGGCCCAGCGAGCGAGCGAGCGCTGATCCGATCAGCGCATCGCCCATTGCCATCAGCACGAGCGCCAGCGTTTCCTCATGGACCTGGGTCGCGTTGCCCGAATGCGCGGCTTCCTCAGGCGCTATCTCATCAACCAGTGCATGGATCGTTTCGACTATGGGCGTTAGCGCGTCCTCATTGCCGGTCAGGATCATCCAGCTGGCGAGCGCGCCTGCACCTTCCTTGTCGAAAGCATCGAATGCGAGATCCACGACTTCGCGCGGGTGGCCAAGGCCGGCCCGGCTGGCACGCACGGCATCGGCAATGGTGGAGCAGACAGCCTGAGCCAGATGACCCGCGAGTTCTTTCTGCAATCCGGCAGCCGAACCGAAATGGTGCAACAGATTGGCATGGGTACGTCCGATCCGGCCCGCCACGGCCTTGAGCGTGACCGATTGCGGCCCGGTCTCGATCAGCAGGCTGCGCGCCGCTTCGAGTGCGGCGAGACGGGATTCTTCTGGAGATAGACGTTTGCGGGTTGCCATGGCCACATAGCGTTATCGTATCGACCGTTTAACGCAAGGCGTTAAGCTCACGTTATTGACATGAATGTAAGTAATCACTACTGACATCAATGTAAGTTAACCCGGAGCCGTCCCGATGAACGCCCCCGCGCATTTCGATCACTCACAAACCAAATCTACGCCCACTCCGGCAGACCTCACGATCACTGTTCGTGACGAGCGCTTCAATCGCGCCACTACCCCGCGTCGCTGGTGGGCGGGCGAGCCATTCGGCACAGCCTGGCACAATGCCCTGTCTGCCACCTTCCCGCGTGGCGAAGCCTTCTTCATCGAAGCCGTAAAGGCGCATCGCGACGGCGCCGATCCGCAGCTTGCGGCAGAGATCCGCGCTTTCGTAAAGCAGGAAATCAACCACACCCGCGAACATATCGCCTTCAACCGTCTCGCCGAGGATCATGACTATGACATCAAGGCGATCGACAGGCGGGTGGAACAAATGCTCGCCCTGACCAAGGATCGCCCGGTCATCGTGAACCTCGCCGCAACCATGGCGCTCGAACATTACACCGCCATGATGGCGAGCGAGTTCCTAGCCAATCCGCAGCATTTCGAGGATGCCGATCCGGAAGTACGCGCGATGTGGGAATGGCATGCGATCGAAGAGATCGAACACAAGGGCGTCGCTTTCGACACCTGGAACCATGCCACGAAGGACTGGTCGAAGTGGCGGCGCTGGAAGCTGCGCAGCCTGATGATGTTGATCGTCACCTTCAACTTTTTCCGCAATCGCTGGATCGATACACTCGAACTGCTCGCTCAGGACGGGATCAAAGGCGGAAAGGCCAAATGGGGTCTGCTCAAATACCTTTTGGTCAGCCCGGGCGTGGTGCGCCGGATCTTCCCCGCTTGGCTCGCCTACTTCAAGCCCGGCTTCCACCCATGGGATCACGACGACCGTGAATTGATCGGCAAGTACGAAGGCGAATTCGAAGCCGCTCTCATCCCGGCGGAATAATTTCGCGCGCCTCGCCACAGAAACAAGGGCCCCGCGATTATTTGCGGGGCCCTTTTCTATGCCGCCTGGAGCGGAGCGGCGATCTCGTCGCCTAAATCGATGCGATAGAGCATGCATTCGGCCTCTTCGCCGCGTCCGCAGCTATGCCGCAGCGCAACCTTGCCTGTGGGCCGGAAGCCTAGTTTACGAAGCACCCGGCCAGATGCCGGATTGTCCGTGAAATGGCCCGCGCTCAGGCTGTTGTGACCGAGCAGACGCGCGATCTCCATAACCCCGCGCGCCGCTTCGGTGGCATATCCCTGCCCCCAGAATGGCTGGGCGATCCAGTAACCGAGCTCTGTGCCGTCCACTCCGGGATCGATTCCGATGCAACCGATCAGGTCAGAACCATCGGCTGTCGGACGGGTAATCAGAAACACCGGATGGCGCGGATCGTGATCGCGCTGGACGAAGCTTCGGGCATGCTCGGGGAGATAGGGCCAGGGCGCCGAGGCGAGATTGCGGACGACTCCCTGATCGGCGATTACGCCAAACAGCGCTTCGGCATCTTCGGGCCAGGCAGGCCGCAGCAGCAACCTGTTCGTAACATGGAACATCGGTATTCTCCCCGTGAGAACCACGCTCCGGGCTCCTAGGCCGGACGCGTGACAATTGCGTGGCGGCGATACAAAGTTTCGCCGAATGGAGAGGGAGAAACGACAAGAGGGAGACGGGTCGGCCCCATCTCCCTCTTCGTCTGCCGGATCGTTAGCCCGGCTGGGACCGTCCCGTCTGGACGATCCCGTTATCGGAGCGTCCTGTTATTCCGCAGCTTCCGCCATCATATCGACCGATACGTATTTGCGGCCGAGCTTGCCCGAGTGGAATCGGACGACGCCGTCGGTAAGCGCGAACAGCGTGTGGTCCTTGCCCATGCCGACGTTGACGGCCGGATAGAACTTCGTGCCACGCTGGCGCACGATAATGTTGCCGGCGACCACGGACTGGCTGCCGAACTTCTTCACACCAAGACGACGACCGGCCGAATCACGACCGTTACGCGACGAACCGCCTGCTTTTTTATGTGCCATGGTCCGGTTTCCTTACTTCTTGGATTCGGTCTTCTTAGGCGCTGCCTTCTTGGCCGGAGCCTTCTTAGCAGGTGCCTTGTCGGTAGCTGCGGCCTTCTTCGGTGCAGCCTTCTTCGCCTTGGGCGCGGCCTTCTCTTCGGAAGTATCCTTCTTCGGAGCGGCCTTCTTGGTTTCAGCCTTCGGCGCGTCGTCCTTCTTGGCGGATTCCTTCTTGGGAGCAGCCTTCTTCTCGGCCTTCGAATCGCCCACCGCGGTGATGCGCAACAGGGTCATCTGCTGGCGATGGCCGTTCTTGCGGCGATAGTTGTGACGGCGACGCTTCTTGAAGACGAGGACCTTTTCGCTCTTCGCCTGCGCAATGATTTCGGCCGACACGGTAACCTTGCCGGCGTCCGAAAGCTTGTCGCCTTCGCCTGCAAGCAGGACATCGCCCAGCGTGATGGTGTCACCGGCTTCGCCAGCCAGCTTCTCAACCGCGATCTTGTCTCCGGCGGCAACCCGGTATTGCTTGCCGCCCGTGCGCACTACTGCGAACATGGTACGTATCTCTCGTTCAAATTGCTGTGCCGCAATCCACAAAACGAACTCTTGCGAATCCGCGGCGCACCCGTCGACCCACCGATTGGCGGGCCCGGAAAGAAGCGTGCCGTTAGGCGAATGCCGTGCCCAAGTCAACGCCGGACAATGCGCTTTTTTGCATTCCCGCTGGCACGAAGCCGCGCCCGTGCTATGTGGCGGGCATGCCGCGTCATGCAAGAGCTACCCTTCTCACCTCGCTGGCAATCCTGCTGGGTGCCTGTGCCTCGACCGACGGGAATTATCCTTCGCTCGCCATACGCGACGCCGAGCGGGCGGAAGGACAGTTCGACACGGGCGAACCCGCTCGCCTCGACATTCCACCTGTCGAAGTAGACCTGACCGGCGGACTGGACGCACGTCTGTCCAGCCTGGTGGCGGCTGCCGAGGAAGCGCATGCCGAATTCCTGGAAGTTCGACCCCGCGCCGAACGCCTTGTTTCCACAGCAGCGGGCAATGCCGTGGGCAGCGATAGTTGGGCCAGTGCCCAAGTCGCCCTCGCCGAACTCGATTCGGCTCGTAGCCGTGCAGCCGTTCCGCTGGGCGACCTCGACGCGCTCTACGCAGCGGCGCGCGTAGCCGCCGAAGATACCGCCGCCGTCGATCTCGCCCGCGACCGGGTTATTGCGCTGGTCAGTGAAGAGGACGCAGTTCTGGAATTCCTGCGCGCCCAAATCCGATGAGTCTCGCGTGTTCGACCTGTCCGGTTCGCGATCGGGCGGCCTGTTCCGTATTGGAGGAGGCCGAGCGAGAAGAACTGGCCAAGGCCGGACGGACGCGCAAGCGCGCGAAAGGCGAAACCCTGTTTGCCGCAGGAATGAGCGCAGCGTCCTGTGCCACCCTGCTCAGCGGCGCACTCAAGATTACGTCGACCGATGCCGACGGGCGAGAGCGTATCCTTTCCCTGGTCCACCCTTCCGGCTTCGTGGGTGAGATGTTCGCACCCTATATGCGGCATGACGTTGTTGCCTTGGGCGATAGCGAGCTTTGTGTATTCTCCGGTCCCGCCTTCGCCGATGCGATCGAGCGCTACCCGAAACTGAGCCAGGCGCTTTTGCGGCGGACGCAGGAAGATCTTTTCGCCAGTCGCGAGTTGCTGGCGCTGACCGGCAATGCCTCGGCAGAGCAGCGCGTCTCCGGCGCCCTGCTTTCGATGTCCCGCGCAGCGAGCGATTCGCCCTGCCATCTGGCCAGCCGTTTCGACTTGCCCATCACACGTGGCGAACTTGCAGACATGCTGGGCCTGACTATCGAGACGGTCAGCCGCATGCTGACCCGGTTCGAAAGGGAAGGCGCGATCAGGCGCAACGGAAAGCGCGGGATCGAACTGGTCGACCCCGCGCTCCTCCCCCTGTCTTGAGGCGATCTAACGGACTAGGGACGCTATAGAGACCGTTGCCACGCCCCAGCAGAAGATGATGATCGGTAGTATGAGCATTGCACGCTGGCGTCCCGCGCGTGCAATCGGCCCGTCAGCGTGGCGATGCCATCGCGTCGAAGCCTCGAGAAGGTCATTTGCTTTGACGCGGTCTCCGGAGCCAAGCGCGTCCAGATGGCCGGGACACCGAAGCCCGCGACGATGAAGACCGTGAAGATCGCCATCGGAATGATGAGGCCCGGCGTTGACAAGCCCGCCGCCATGACGATCAGGAAGCCGAGATAAAGCGCCACGGTCGCGGCATAGAGACCCTTTGGCAGTTCGAAAGTGCGATCGACTTCATGCCGCGGCTTCGGCGCGTCAACTATGATAGCCTGCTCGGCAACGAGTTCGCGAGTGAGGTGCTTGGACATTTCCGATCTCCTTCGTTGGAGATGGATTGCCTCTTTGGCGGGCCGTTTTCCTTGATCGAGATCAAACGGCCTAATTTATTTCCAGCGGGCGAGGTCGATCCGGTCCTGTGCGCGCGGCTCGATCCAGTGCCAGCCACCGACACGCCGTTCGCGCTTCCAGAACCACGCAGCGGATTTGAGATGATCCATCAGATAGTCGGCCGCATCGAAGGCGCTGCGTCGGTGATGGGCGGCAGTTGCGACCAGTACGATTGTTTCGCCCGGGCTCATTACGCCGACCCTGTGCCAGACAAGAGCACCTTCGAGATCGAAACGTACACTTGCTGCCTTGGCCAGTTCTTCCATTCCCCGGAGGGTCAAGGGTTCGTAGTGCGAGAGTTCGAGGGCGCGGACACCGTCACCGGGGCGAACCTTGCCAAGGAATGAGACGATCCCACCTGCCTCGTCATGCGCTGCGTTGAACGCGGCGAGCGCCTCCCCGACCGATAGCCCCTTATCGAGCAATCGCACGTCGAGCGGACTGGAAAGCGCGAGCCTAGCCACCGCTCACCGGGGGCAGCAAAGCCACCTCGTCGCCGTCTTTGGCTTTCAGCGCGCGCTTGTCGGCGAGCACGCGGCCCTTGCAGGCGAGATTGACGCGATCCTCATCCAGCTGTGCCGCAACTTCTGGCCCGACCGCTTCTCGCAACCCTGCCCAATCGAGCGGACCGTCCACCTCACGCGATTGCTCACCCGCAATATCGCGCAGCGGGCCCAGGAAAAGGATGGTGACGCTCACGAAGCAGCCTGAAGATATTGTCCGGTGATGCCCGGCGCAGTGGAGAGATAGTCCTCGATCGCCGCCAGAGATCCGCCCGTGCCCGCGACGAGATTCACACGTTGCGGCGTGTGCTTGCGGGCCAGCATAGCGGCCACGGCCTTCCGCCATTCGCCATGAGTATGGTCCGCAGGTTCCAACGCCACCATCACGTCCTGCCCCGCGCCGAGTGCACGTTCGATGGGATCAAGCCAGTTCTGGTGGAACAGCCCTGCAGCGGCAAGGGGTTCGTCCGGCAGGCCTTCGACTTCGATCCGCTTCATTCACGCCGCTCGCGGTGGAGCGTGATGCCGATCTTCTCTCCAGCCTCGGCGATGGCCAGCTTGACGATCTTCACCGTCACCGCCTCGACGCGCCGGTCCTGCAAAAACAGCGTTTCGCAGATATGATCGGCTACCGCCTCTATCAGTTTGAAATGCACACCCTCGGGTAGCGCGCCTGAAGCTGCGAACTTGAGATCCATGTAATTCTTCGAATCATCGAGCGAAGTGTCCGCGTGATAATGCCGCAGCGGTTTCATCCGTGCCTGGATCGTGAAGCGCAAAGGCTGCGGCTTACCTGTCTCCTCCGAGTAGATTCCGGTGAGCACGTCGTGTTCGAAATCGGCGACTTCGAGGATAAGCGAATCGTTCATGCGACGGGGCTTTAGCGCGGATTGGACCAGCGCGCGAAAATTGCTGTCGGCAGCAGGCGTCCGCCCTCTTCCTGCACCGCCAGATCGCCATGTTCGACTGTGCCGGGAAGTTCCGCGAACATCTCTTCCAGCAGACCACCCAGCGCAAGGCTGCTCATGCGCACGGCATAGACGGTTAAAAACAGGAAGCTGCTTTCGTCATCGAGCAGCTGGCGGCAATCGGAAACGAGATCGGGCAGGCCCTGCTCGAGCCGCCAGACTTCCCCGTCCGGACCGCGACCGAATTTGGGCGGATCGAGTATGATGCCATCATACCGGCGTCCGCGGCGAACTTCGCGCGCAGTGTATTTCATCGCGTCTTCGACCAGCCAGCGGATCGGACGATCCTCCAGCCCCGCCAATGCTGCATTTTCGCGGGCCTGCGCGACGGACTTCTTGCTCGCATCGACGTGGGTGACACGGCCGAAACGGGACAGGGCCTGGCTACCCACACCTGTATAGCCGAAGAGATTCATCGTTTCGGCATCGGTGCGGCCGTCCAATTGGTCCCCCATCCATGTCCACACCGGGGCCATATCCGGAAAGAAGCCGAGATGGCGGAAGGGTGTGCATTGTGCAGTAAAGCGCGCTTCGTCACCCCAGCCGAGTTCCCAGCCGTCACGCGGCACATCGCGAAAGAATTGCCAGCGCCCGCCGCCGTCCTCGTCGCTGCCGGGGACGAATTCGCCATGCGCATCCCACTCGTCGAGACGCGGCGACCACATTGCCTGTGGCTCGGGGCGGATGAAGCGATACTCGCCATAAGCCTCGAACTTGCGTCCGTGACCGCTATCGAGAAGCCTATAGCCGTCCCAACCCTCGCCGACCATCAGCACCGGTTTGTGCAAGAATTCGGCCATCAAGCGGCGTTCTCGAGGATATGATCGCGCACGGCCTCATATGTACCGGGCAGCTCGACATAGCTCTCTTCGCGAGCGAAGAGATCGCCCGTACGGGCAGGAAGGCCGGGGCGGATACCGGTGGCCCGCTCGACCGCGTCGGGGAATTTCGCCGGATGCGCGGTGGCCAAAGTAACGACCGGAACTGAAGGATCCACATCCGCCTGCCGCGCGGCGTGGATACCGATCGCGGTGTGCGGGTCGAGCAACTGACCGCATTCCTCATAGGCCCAGCGCATGGCCTGAGACGTCTCGGTCTCATCCGCGCGGGTGCTGGTAAAAAGCGTTGCCGCGCCTTCACGCTGAGCGTTGGTTAGACGCATTGCCTTTTGCGTGTCGAAGCCGCGCATCTGCTGCGCCATGGCCGCCCCGTCGCGCCCGCCGACATCGAACAACAGCCGCTCGAAGTTCGAGCTTACCTGAATGTCCATGCTGGGCGCGGCAGTGGGCGTGACCGTACCGGCCGAATAATCCCCCTGGCTGAGCGCACGGTGGAGGATATCGTTGACGTTGGTGGCGACGATCAATCGCTCGATTGGCAGACCCATTCGCGCCGCAACATGACCGGCGAAGACATCGCCGAAATTACCCGTCGGGACGCTGAATGCCAGCTTACGATGTGGCCCGCCCAGCTGAAGCGAAGCTGCGAAGTAATAGACGACCTGCGCCATCAGTCGCGCCCAGTTGATCGAATTGACTGCGCCGATGCGAAGCTTGGCAGTCACATCACTGTCGGCAAAGATGCGCTTTACCATCGCCTGAGCGTCATCGAAGCTGCCCTCGATGGCGATGTTGTGAACATTGGGTGCGCGCACCGTCGTCATCTGGCGGCGCTGGACATCGCTCACCCGGCCCTTCGGGTGGAGCATGAAGATTTCGACATTCTCGAGCCCCGCCACCGCATCGATCGCTGCACTGCCCGTATCTCCGCTGGTCGCGCCAACAATCGTCAGGCAGTCATCCTTGCCGCTGAGGAATTCCTCGAACAGCAGGCCGAGCATCTGCAATGCCACGTCCTTGAAGGCCAGCGTTGGGCCATGAAAAAGCTCGAGCACCCAATGGTGTTCGTCCAATTGCACTAACGGTGTCACCGCCTTGTGCGAGAAGCGGTCATAGGCCTTGGCGGTCAGCCTGCGCAGACGTTCGGGCGTCAGGCAGTCGCCCACGAAAGGCTGCATGATCCGCGCCGCCAACGCCGGATAGGAAAGGCCTGCCAGTGCGGCGATCTCCTCCTGCGAGAAACGAGGCCATTCGCGCGGCAGGTAAAGCCCACCGTCGTTGGCCAGCCCGGCGAGAGTGACGCCTTCGAAATCGAGCGCCGGTGCGCTGCCGCGTGTTGAGACGTATTCCATCGAACCGAGCGACTAGCCGCGCCCCGCGCGCCTCGCAAGCAACACCGGCTAGGCCCGGTCGTGGCCTTGCTTCTTTTCGGCCTGTTTCCCGGCGCCTTCCTCGCCCGCTTCCAGCCCAAGCTTGAGGCGATGGAGGCCGGCAGCAGCAGCAGCCGCGTGCGGCCCGATCCAGCGTTCGTGAATCGCCTGGATCGGCATGGCGTCGAGGTGATTGAACCGTTCGCGCCCCTTGCGCACCGGCACCACCAGCCCGGCCTCTTCCAGCACGCGCAGGTGCATCATCACCGTTGTGCGGTCCAGTGCCGGGAAGCAGGTGCACAGTTGCTTGGTGGTGAGCGGCCGCAATTTCAGCGCATCGCAGATTTCCCGCCGCACCCGGTTAGCCAGCGCCTTGAAAACATGATCGAGTTCATCTTCGTTTGACATGTTAGATTTTTATAACATAATTGGCCGCGACTCAAGTGGAGTATGAAGTATGCAGGTGAATTTCAGAGTGTCGGGGCGGATCGCTAAGCCGGTGGCAGAAGTGTTCGAAGCGGTCGCCGATCCGGAAAAGCTATCCCGATATTTCACGACCGGCGGCGCCGAGGGCAGGATAGAGCCGGGTGCCACGGTGACATGGGATTTTCACGATTTTCCCGGCGCCTTCCCGGTCGAGGTGATCGAGGTCGTTCCGAACGAGAAGATCGTTCTGGAATGGGACGCAAGCGAAGGCGAAAGCGGCGAGATTGGCACGAAAATGCGGGAGGCGGGCTACAAGACCACCGTCACCATAATGTTCAAGCCCATCGAAAACGGGCGCACGCTGGTGGAAATCGCCGAGGAAGGCTGGCGGGACACGCCCGGCGGGCGGCGCAGTTCCTACAACAACTGCGAAGGCTGGACCGGGATGCTGATCGCGATGAAAGCCTGGCTGGAGCACGGCATCAACTTGCGCGAAGGGTTTTACAAATAGGTCACTCGCCCGGCCGCCGCCTGCGCCGCAGGGCGAGCACATAGATTACCAGCGCAGTGAGGGCGAAGAAGAACCACTGTCCCGCATAGGCGAGATGGTTATTGGGAATGTCCGCAGGATCGGGGGGTGAGAGCGGTTCCAGCCCGGCTTGCGGCGGAGATGCGACGAGCCGGGCTTCCTGCCCTGCCGGCCCAACGATACCCTCGACGGGCCCACCACTCCACTCGACGACCTGTGGCCGTGCGCTCCAGCCGAAGGCAACCTCGGCTTCCCCGCCCCCTGCGAGCCTGCATCGCGCCATCTGCGCCACGCCGCTCTGTCCCGTGAGATTCCGTCCAGGGGTGGTTCGCTGCGAAAGAACTTCTTCGCAAACAAGGTTGCTGCGCCTGTAAAGTGTGCCTTCGATTTCTTGAGTACTTCGCGGAAATTCGACCGGACTCGCGAGATCCTGCGCCGAGGCAAAGCGGGCCAGCATCGCTTCTTTCTCGTCCATTCTTGCAAGCTGCCAGAAACCCAGAGCCACCATGGTCGCGATTGCCGCAGCCACGATAATCGTTGAAAGGAGCGGAATACGCATCACAGCTTTCGGCTCCCTGCCTCGCGCGCGTCATTGCCGTATTCACTGGCCAGCAGTCCCGCCTTGGTCACCCGTAGTAAGCCGATGACCAGTGCAAAAGTCAGCGGTATCCAGAGCAAAGCATGCACCCACCAGGGCGGTTCGACCGAGAGCTGGAACCAGATCGCCAGGCCCACGGTAATCGTCCCCACCACCAGCGTAACCAGTGCAACGGGTCCATCACCCACGTTGAAGCGCGAATAGTCGAGTTCGCAATTCGAGCATTTATCGGAGAACGCCAGCACGCCGTCGAACATGGTCTTCTCGCCGCAGCGCGGGCACAAACCGAAAAGGGCAGCCTGGCCAATGCCGGGCTGCCCCTTGTACGGTTCCGGCGAACCGGATGTCATCAGTGGGTCGCGGCGCCCCAGCCGCCCCATACATAGACGACAGCGAAGAGGAACAGCCATACCACGTCGACGAAGTGCCAGTACCAAGCAGCGGCTTCGAAGCCGAAGTGCTGGCGCGGTGTGAAGTGGCCCTTGTAGGTGCGGATGAGGCAGACGATCAGGAAGATCGTACCGATCAGCACGTGGAAGCCGTGGAAACCAGTCGCCATGTAGAAAGCGGAACTATAGGTGTTTCCGCCGAATTCGAAGGGTGCGACGGCGTATTCGTAAACCTGGATGGAGGTAAACAGCACTCCGAGAAGGATGGTGAGCCAGAGTCCCCTCTTGAGACCTTCACGATCGCCGTGAATCAGCGAGTGGTGCGCCCAGGTTACGGTCGTGCCCGAACAGAGCAGAATCAAGGTGTTAAGCAAGGGAAGGCTGAAAGGATCGATAACGTATTCGATCGCCGCTGGCGGGAATGTCCCCCCGATCACTTCGGAAATCTCGCTTGGAAACAATGCGAAATCGAACCAGCTCCAGAACCAGCCGACGAAGAACATCACTTCCGAAGCGATGAACAGGATCATACCGTAACGCATGTGCAGTTGGACGACAGGCGTATGGTCGCCGCGCTCGGCCTCCTTCACTATGTTGGAAAACCAGCTGAAGAAGGTCGCGATCAGGCCGGCAATGCCGAGGCCAAGCACGAGATGCGCGGACGGCAATTCGTGCATGTAAAGCACCATGCCGCTGGTGAAGGTCAGTGCAGACAGCGAACCGACAAAGGGCCAGATGTCGGGTTCGAGAATGTGATATTCGTGATTGACGTTACCAGCCATTGTATTCGTATCCTGGGTTTCGCTTTGCGTGAAGCCCTTAATGCGCGATCGCCCGCGGGTCTAGGGGCTAGGCGCGCTTAATCCTTCGCCTCGTGGAAAGTGTAGGAAAGGGTGATCTGCTCCACGCCTTCCATGTTCGGATCGTCCAGCGCCTTGGGATCGACGAAGTAGAGCACCGGCATGCGCACTTCCTGCCCTGGCTGGAGTGTCTGCTCGGTAAAGCAGAAGCACTGGACCTTGTTGAAATAGGCGCCGGCCTGTTCAGGCTCGACGTTGAAGGTCGCGGTCCCGGTAATCGGGCGGTCCGAATTGTTCTTGGCGAGGTAGATGGCCATGTCACGCTGCCCGATGGTGACCGTGTCCGTCACCTGCTCGGGCCTGAACGACCAGCCTAGGCCCGGCGCGACCGTTCCGTCGAACCGGATGGATATCTGCTGGCCGCCTGCGGCCTGCCCCAGCCGCTCGGCAATCGCCGCTTCGCTTTCAGTAGCGCGCTGGGTCGTGCCACCGAAGCCGGTTACCTGACAAAAGAGCTGGTAGAGCGGCACCGCCGCATATCCGAGGCCCAGCATCCCCGCAGCCGCCGTCAGCGCGAGCAGCGCAGTCCGGTTCTTGCGGGATTCGAGCGTCGCGGTAGTCATGTCTGCCTCACATTCTCACAATGGTGATAGCGTAGAACAGGATTGCCATAAACAGCAGGATGCCGCCGAGTACGAGGTTGCGGCTCTTCTGACGCCGGCGATATTCCTTCTCTTCTTCGGGGGTCATCCGAATACTCCATATTGAGCTGCGACACGATCGATCACCAGCGCACCAAACAAGGCGAACAGGTAGAAGACGCTGAAGGCGAACAGCCGCTTTTCGAGGCCCATCTTGTCACCTTCCTCCGCCGTGCGGAATGCCACGGGCAAGCTCATCAGCAGGAAGACCAGCGACAGCAGGATCGCGGTCACACCGTAAAATGCACCGGTCCCGCCGATCAGCCAGGGTGCGGCGGCGATGGGAACCAGCACGATGCAATAGGCGAGTATCTGGCGGCGGGTCGACTTCTCGCCCTTGACCACCGGCATCATCGGGATACCAACCTTGGCGTAATCGCTCTGCACGAACAGCGCGAGCGCCCAGAAATGCGGCGGGGTCCAGAAAAAGATGATAGCGAACAACAGAACCGGCATCAGCGTGATGTCGCCGGTTACCGCGATCCAGCCGATCATCGGGGGAAACGCACCTGCACCGCCACCGATTACGATATTCTGCGGCGTGCGCGGCTTCAGCCAGATTGTGTAGACGACCGCGTAATAGATAATGCTGAGCGCGAGGATGGCGGAAGCCAGCCAGTTGACCCCCAACCCCATGATTACGACCGATGCGGCAGAAATTAGGACGCCAAAGTCGCGCGCATCGGTACGATGCATCCGGCCTGCGGGCAGGGGACGCTTCGATGTGCGCTTCATCCCCGCATCGATATCCGCTTCCCACCATTGATTGAGCGCGGCCGCCCCGCCCGCACCCAGGGCGATACACAGGATGGCGGTAAACCCTATGATCGGATGGATGCTTCCCGGCGCAGCGAGCAGACCGCACAGGCCGGTGAAGATGACGAGGCTCATCACGCGCGGCTTGGTCAGCGCGAAAAAGTCGCGCCAGTCCGCAGGGAGCTGGGTAGTTGAGACGGCGTCGGTCATGGGATTCGCTTGTGGCAGCGCCTATAGGCGGTCAGACCCGCTTAATCCAGTCAATCAGCAAGCGATTGACTGCCTCGGGCCGTTCCTGCTGCGTCCAGTGGCCCACACTATCCAGAATATGCCCCTCTACCTTCGGAGCGAACATCTTCATCAGCGCTACGGGATCCGTCACAGCTCCGAAGAGATAGGTTGCGGGATCGCGCGTTCCACCAATGAACAGTGCAGGCTGCTCGATCCGCTTGCCTTTCCAAGCCTGTAGCCATTCATAGTCGCGCTCGTGGTTACGATAGCGGTTGAGCGGGCCGCGAAAACCCGACCGGCTGAATTCACCTTCGTAGAAGTCGAGGTCTTCCTTTGTAAGCCACGGTACGGGCTGCGGGTCCGGCAGTCCTTCGAGGAAGGTCGCACCTAGCGGCTTCGTCCAGTAATCGCCCGGCGGCACATCGCCGCTGATCGAATACATCATTCGCGCCACCCAGTCGCGCGGGTCTTTTTCCGCCTCGGCTTCGGCAATGCCCGGTTCCTGGAAATATTCCTGGTAGAAGAACATGTCCTTGCTGGTGAAGTGTTCGCGAAAGACTTCGGTGAAAGGCCGCTGGGGCACACCTGCGAAGGGGACTGAGAGGCCTGCCACAGCTTTGAAATGTTCCGGATGGGTCAATGCCGTGTTCCAGACGATCGGCGCACCCCAGTCATGACCGACGAGGATCGCCGGCTGGTCAGGCTGTAGAGCCATCTTGAGCCCCACGAGATCGCCGACGATACGCTCCATCGAGTATGCTTCGACCGGATGCGGTTTGTCCGAACCGCCATATCCGCGCACGTCGATTGCGCAGGCGGTGAAGCCTGCTTCCGCGAGCGGGGCCAGTTGGTGACGCCAGCTATACCAACTTTCGGGAAAGCCGTGGACGAGGATGACTAGCGGGCCCTCCCCCTCGATGGCACAGCGAAGGCTCAGTTCTCCGACGTCAATGTTCCGCAATTCGGCCATGATGTTCCTCAATCCGTACAAAAAGAAAACGGACGGCCCTTCATGGGGCCGGCCGCTCTCACTTGTCCAGTGGCGGTGACGCTCAGGCCTTGGCAGGCTTCGGGTCGCCGATATGGTCGTGATAATCGTGGTGTTCCTCGATCACCGGCAGTTCGCTGAACTGGTGGAACGGCGGCGGGCTCGACAGGCTCCACTCGAGCGTGGTCGCACCTTCGCCCCAGTAGTTGTCTTCCGCCTTCTTCCCGGCCACGAAAGCGTAAATGATGTTGATGAAGAAGAACACCATCGAGAACGCCATGATCATGTAGCCGATTGTGCTGATCTCGTTCCAGTACTGGTACGCGTCGGCATAGTCGGGATAGCGGCGCGGCATGCCCTGCCAGCCAAGGAAATGCTGCGGGAAGAAGATCACGTTCACGCCGATGAAGAACAGCCAGAAGTGAATGTGGCTGAGCAGTTCGGAGTGCATCTTTCCGCTCATCTTCGGGAACCAGTAGTAGAAGCCCGCGAACAGCGAGAACACCGCACCCATCGACAGGACGTAGTGGAAGTGCGCAACCACAAAGTAGGTGTCATGTACCACGTCGTCCACGCCGCCATTGGCGAGATAGACACCCGTCACGCCGCCCACGGTGAAGAGGAAGATGAAGCCCAGCGCCCAGACCATGGGTGACTTGAACTCGATCGATCCGCCCCACATGGTGGCGATCCAGCTGAAGATTTTCACACCGGTCGGTACCGCGATGACCATGGTGGCAGCCGTGAAGTACATCTTCGTGTTCACGTCGAGGCCCACGGTATACATGTGGTGCGCCCAGACGATGAAGCCGACCACGCCGATAGCGACCATGGCATAGGCCATGCCGAGATAGCCGAACACCGGCTTGCGGCTGAAGGTCGCCACGATCTGGCTGATCATGCCGAAGCCCGGCAGGATCATGATGTAGACTTCGGGGTGACCGAAGAACCAGAACAGGTGCTGGTACAGGATCGGGTCACCGCCGCCAGCGGGATCGAAGAAGGTCGTGCCGAAGTTACGATCGGTCAGCAGCATGGTAATGGCTGCGGCCAACACCGGAAGTGCAAGCAGCAGCAGGAAGGCAGTGACCAGTACCGACCATACGAACAGCGGCATCTTGTGCAGGGTCATACCCGGCGCGCGCATGTTGAAGATGGTGGTGATGAAGTTGGTCGCGCCCAGGATCGAACCTGCACCGGCAAGGTGCAAGGAGAAGATCGCGAAGTCGACTGCCGGACCGGCCGAACCGCTGGTAGAAAGCGGTGCGTAGACCGTCCAGCCGGTGCCCGCGCCCGGTCCCGTGCCGCCAGGCACGAAGAGCGAGAACATCAGCGAGGCAAAACCGGCGACGGTCAGCCAGAACGAAATGTTGTTCATGCGCGGGAAGGCCATGTCCGGCGCGCCGATCATAAGGGGCACGAACCAGTTGCCGAAGCCGCCGATCATCGCGGGCATGACCATGAAGAAGACCATGATCAGGCCGTGGGCGGTGATGAACACGTTCCACATATGCAGCGACGTGTCGAAATCGGCGGTGCCGCCCATGAATTCGGCCCAGAACTGCAGGTACTGGATACCCGGCTCTGCAAGCTCTGCCCGCATGATACCCGAGATCGCACCACCGACGATACCGGCGATGATCGCGAAGATCAGGTAAAGCGTACCGATGTCCTTGTGGTTGGTGGACATGAACCAGCGCGCGAAGAAGCCGGGTTTGTGGTCGGCATGATCGTGCGCGTGGTCGGTATGGGCCTGGAAGTTATCGGCGGTGGTAGCCATGATGCTAGTCTCTCGCGTAGGAAATCGTCGTCGGTCTTATCAGTTGGTCGCGTCTTCGACCGGCGGTGCACCTGCTCCCGGAGCAGACGGTTCGGAACTTTCCGGCTCTTGCGCGGGCACGGCGGCAGGATCGGCTTCCACGCCCTCCTCTTCCGCCCCGGCAATGGTGCCGCCCTGCGCCAGCACCCATGCATTATACTGGTCCATAGGCAGAGCCTCGACGGCGATCGGCATATAGCCGTGGCGCGCGCCGCATAGTTCGGAACACTGGCCGTAATAGACGCCCGGTTCGTCAACCTGGAAAATCTTCTCGTTCAGACGACCTGGAACGGCGTCCATCTTGAACCAGAGGCTGGGTACGGCGAAAGAGTGGATCACGTCGGCCGCAGTAACCTGCAAACGGATCGGAACGCCGACCGGCACGACCATGCGATTGTCAACTGCCAGCTGGTGCGGCTCTCCGCGCGCCAGAGCCTCTTCCTTGTCGAGCATGTTCGAGACGATTTCGAAATCGCCATTATCGGGATAGGCATATCCCCAGTACCACTGGTAACCGATCGCCTTGATCGTGATCGCATCCTTAGGCGGGGATTCGTACTGCTTGGCAATCAGCGTGATCGAAGGGATCGCGATAGCAAGCAGAATGAGCGCGGGGACAACGGTCCACACGACTTCGATCAGCGTATTGTGGCTCGTCTTAGAAGGAACCGGGTTAGCTTTCTTGCGGAAGCGGAAGATGGTGTAGAGCATCAACAACAGGACAAAGGCACAGATTGCCACCATCACCCAGATGAGGCCGAAGTGCAGGCCATAGGCAAAATGGCCCGTCTCGGAATATTGCGGCTGGATATCCCAGCCCGCATCTACCGGCATGCCCTTGCCTTCTGTCGGCGCCATCGGCGTGTAAGCGCCGCTGCCTTCCGAAACCGCCTCGGGATTCGCTACATCCGCCGCTTCGGCCGGATCTACGGATTCGAGTTGTTCGGTCGCGGCTTCTTCCGCGGCGTCCTGGGCCAGCGCGATATTTGCGCCGAATACCAGCATGAGCGCCATCGCAAGGCTGGCTACGATCCGGTGAAATCCGAGAGTTTTCATTACTTTGGCACTCTTCCGTGTCGTGTCGTATTTCGGGTATGCGTCGCCCGCGGATCCCACTTGCGCGCGGGAATCCGTCCCTCAAGCGAGGCCCGATTGCGTTGCGCCCTATAGGCAGGGTTTCCGCCAGCCTCAAGCGGGACGCGGATAAAAATGTGCAAGGCCCTTTGCCTCTTGCGCAATCGTGCACAAGTCGCTTTGGCTGCCCCCATCATGACCGAAGATGAAATCCTTTCCGAATTCCGCGCGAGCGAGGCACTGCTCGAAGGCCATTTCCTGCTCTCGAGCGGACGCCATAGCGGCCATTATCTGCAGTGCGCCCGGGTTCTCATGAACCCCGAGCGGGCCGGAAGGCTGGCCTTCGCGCTGACGCAGAAGATCCCCCGCGATATCCGCAGCCGGATCGACGTGGTAATCAGCCCTGCGATGGGCGGAATCATTATCGGCCAGGAAATGGGGCGCGCCCTGGGCAAGGATGCCATGTTCCTGGAACGGCCTGAGGGCGAATTCCACCTGCGCCGCGGTTTCCGTCTGGAAGCGGGCGCGAAAGTTCTGATGGTGGAAGATGTGGTGACTACCGGCCTCTCCAGCCGCGAGGCCATCGACGCAGTGAGCCGCGAGGGCGGCGAAGTCATTGCCGAAGTAGCCTTGGTCGATCGCAGCAATGGCGAGGCCGATCTCGGGGTACCCTTCTACCCGCTTATCGACATCAATTTCCCGACCTATGCCGATGACGAGGTGCCCGAGGCATTGGCCGCTATCGAAATCACCAAGCCCGGGAGCAGGAAAGCTTGATCCGCCCCCTCCGTCTCGGCGTAAATATCGATCACGTCGCCACCATCCGCAATGCGCGCGGCGGCGACCATCCCGATCCGGTGCGTGCAGCAGAAATCGTAGCACGCGTCGGTGGTGACGGCATTACAGCCCATCTGCGCGAAGACCGGCGGCATATCCGCGATGCTGATTTGAAGCGAATACAGGAAGCGACAGACCTTCCACTCAACCTCGAAATGGCGGCTACCGAGGAAATGCTCCAGATCGCGCTGCGCCATAGCCCCCATGCCGCCTGCATCGTTCCCGAAAAGCGCGAGGAGCGGACGACAGAAGGCGGGCTTGATGCTGCGGGCCAGCACAACACGCTCGCGCCGATCGTGGGGAAACTGCGCGACAATGGCATTCGCGTGTCCCTGTTTATCGAGGCGGACGAACGCCAGCTCGAAGCGGCACTGCGGCTGGGCGTGCAGGTAGTAGAATTCCACACGGGCGAATACGCCCACGCTCACCTCGATGGCGACAGCGAGAGGACGGCGCGCGAACTGAAGCGTATCGCCGATATGTCAGCGCTCGCCGCGAAGAACGGGATCGAACCGCACGCAGGCCACGGCCTTACTTACGAGAACGTCCAACCCATCGCCGCAATCCCGCAATTGGCAGAACTCAACATCGGGCATTATCTCGTCGGCGAAGCAGTGTTTGTAGGGCTGGAGCAGGCCGTGCGCCACATGCGCGAGCTGATGGACGAAGCACGGTGATGGGCAGCGGGTTTCCGATCCTCCCAGACACGGGGAGGTGGCAGACGATGCGGCAGCATCGGCTTGCGGAGGGGACTCGCGGAAAGGTCCTGTACTGGTGGCCAGTCCCCCCCACCACCGGACTTTCCCCGGCGATATCCCTCCCCGGAGCGGAGAGAATATCGTGATCATCGGCATGGGCAACGACCTGACAAACATGGACCGGATCGCCAATTCGCTCGAGCGGTGGGGCGAAAAATTCGAAGTGCGCTGTTTCACCGACATCGAGCGGGCCAAGGCAGCGAAGCGTCCCTTCACCCGCGTCGGCACCTTCGCCAAGCGCTGGGCAGCGAAAGAGGCCTTCGCCAAGGCGATTGGCACCGGTTTTGCGCGCGGCGTGTTCCACAAGGATATCGGAGTGGTGAACGCGCCCTCGGGCAAGCCGACGCTCGCGCTCACCGGCGGGGCGGCGGAAAGGCTTGCCGAAATGATGCCATCCGGCCATGAGGCGCGCATTCATCTTACCCTCACCGACGACCATCCATGGGCACAGGCCTTCGTGATTATCGAGGCCTTCCCCGCATGAGCGCTGACACTGCCGACGTGACCCAATCTACCGACAAAAAGACGCAGGAAGACGATAAGAAGGTCGACTGGATCGCGGAAATCCGCGGTCTGGCACTGATGCTGCTCGCGGTATTCGCCTTTCACAGCTTCATCGCCAAACCCTTCTACATCCCATCGGAATCGATGCTGCCCAACCTGCTGGTGGGTGACCGGCTGGTGGTGAGCAAATATCCCTATGGCTGGAATTGGTCCTCGATCAGTTTCCATCTCGCCCCACGCGGCGACTGGCGTGTGGCCGGATCGACGCCCGAGTATGGCGACATCGTCATTCCCGTACACCCGGAACGCGACGAGGATTACATCAAGCGCGTGGTCGGTCGCCCGGGAGACCGAATCGCAGTGCTCAACGGCCAGATCATCCTGAACGGCGAACCCGTTCCGCAGGAAGCAGAGCCGCCACTGGACCTGCCGATTGATGCGAATTCGGATTGCATGGGTTTCTACGACCCCTCCTTCCTCATCACCGATGAGGCGGGAAACCGGGTCTGCCGCGTGCCGGTCTATCGCGAAACGCTTCCCAACGGGGCGAATTACCTGATCATCGATCATGTAAACGGCGGGCTGGATAATTTCGCCGAGATGACCATCCCCGAGGGTCATGTCTTCGTGATGGGCGACAACCGCGATCATTCTTCCGACAGCCGCGAACTCAATTCGTCGCGAGGCTTGCTCGGTCCTGTGCCACTTGAAAATATCGGCGGCCGGGCGGAGTTCATCACCTTCTCGCTCGACGGAACGACCACGCTCAACCCGATCAGCTGGTTTACAAGCTTGCGCGAAGGACGTGCTTGGACCACGCTGCGCCCGGCAATCGATGCAGAGGCAAGTGCCGAATGACAGATACGACGTCGGATGGGGGTCGCACGAGCAGGAACGACCTCGCCTATCATGACGATCCAGGAGCTAGTCCGACTTATATCGGCAACCCCAAACTGCGCTTCGAAGCCGGTCGCGCGCTGGTCTGGGGCCTCGTCCTCGGGATTCTCTGGCTGACGGTACATATCTCGCAATCCCTGCTGGTCATCTTCGGTGCGATGGTGTTCGCCTGCATGATCGACGGCGGCGCTCGCCTGATTGCCAAGGTCCTGCCCATCGGCAGAGGCCTGAGGGTCGCCATCGTCCTGCTTTTCGTGACCGCCTTCTTCGTCTGGCTGGGCTATTTCGCCGGTTCGCAGATCTCTCAGCAGGCTGCCCAGTTTCCGGCCATCGTCAACGAGCAGCTGGCAAGGGTGTTTACCTATCTGCAGGAACAGGGCTTCGCCATCGGGCCAGACGACATCGAGCGTCTTGCGGGCAATTTGGCCAGCGGCGTAGGCACGGTCACCAAGGCGATTGGCGGCATATTCGGAGGCGTTACCACGCTGGCGCTGATCGTCATCATCGGCATCTATTTCGCCATCGACCCCCGGATTTACGAGCGGGGTGTCGCCTGGATGGTGCCCGCCGGGCAGCGCGGCGCTTTCTACGATACGCTGAGCCACCAAGCCTATACGCTGCGCCGCCTCATGGCGGGTCGTCTCGTCGGCATGACCTTCGAAGGTTTCTTCACTTGGATCATGCTAGCCTTCGGTGGCATGCTGATCGGCATCGAGCCGGTACCAATGGCGGCCTTGCTAGGTTTGCTGACCGGTCTTCTCGCCTTCATCCCGAATATCGGAGCGATCATTTCGGGCGTGCTGATGGTACTTGTGGGCTTTTCCGGCGGTGTCGACATGGGACTTTATACGATCTTCGTCTATTTCCTCGTCCAGAATTTCGATGGATACGTCCTTGTCCCGATGATTGCCAAGAAGACTGTCGATCTCGCGCCGGGGCTGGTGCTTTCAGCACAGCTCATCTTCGGCGTTCTGTTCGGCATCCTCGGTCTCGCCCTTGCCGATCCGCTTCTTGCGATGATCAAGGTCGCGCTCGAACGGCGCAGCTCGCGCCGCAAGGGCGATGTCGAACCCGCCCAAGCACCGGAGCCCGCCTGACATGGCCCGCAAGTTTCTATTCATTGTTGCTCTGATCATCGTGCTGGTGATCGGCGGGGCCATCGCCCTGTCGATATGGTCGCGCGAAGCAACGGAGATTGCTCTCGTCCCACGCGGTGAGTTCGTGGAGCAGGAATCGCTTGCCGCCAATGCCTATGAAGATCCCGAGATGTGGTATTCGCGCCCCGGTCTCGGCATTAACGATCCCTCACGCTACCAGCCCGCGGTCGCCCAGCCTGCAACGGACCCGGCAGACGAAGTTCCCTCGCCCGACAGCCCGGCGGCGGAGCGCAGTCTCGATGCGCCCGGCAGCCTCGATACCGGACCTTCAAGCCCGGGCGAAGCGGCAGATGCGGCCGAAGTGCCCGGTTTTGCAGTGTTCTTCGTGCCTCCCACGAGCTTCCTCAAGGCGGGTGGCACCGAATGGAATGCGACGCTCGACGACGCGACCACCAACAGCCGCGCGCGGACCTTCCTGCGCGGACTGGCCAGTCCGTTCAACCGCGCCGACGAGCTGTGGGCCCCGAAATACCGCCAGGCGGCAGCCGGCGCGTTCCTGACCGACCGGCCAGAAGCGCAGATGGCTATCGACGCGGCCTATGCCGACGTCGCGCAAGCGTTCGACTATTTTCTTGACAGCGTGAACGCAGACAAGCCCATCGTCCTTGCCGGCCACAGTCAAGGCTCGGTCCATATCCTGCGCCTTCTGATGGAAGCGGCAGAAAAGCGGGGAATTACGGACCGCATCATTGCAGTCTATGCCATCGGCTGGCCCATCTCGATCGAACATGACCTGCCCGCCCTTCCCCTTCCGGCCTGCGCTTCGCCGGACCAGTCGGGATGCATCCTGGCCTATTCGGCCTTTACCGATGATGGCGATGCCGATCTCATCAAGCGGCGCTATGAAGCCACCCCTGGATTCACCGGTCGTCCACGCGGTGACGGACCGATTCTCTGTGTCAATCCGCTGACCGGAAGCACCGGCGGTCAGGCTCCTGCCTCCGCCAATCTGGGCACGCTGAAACCGAGCGAGGATCTTCGTTCGGGCGAACTCATTGCCGGTGCCATCCCTGCCCGATGTGACGAACGCGGCCTGCTGCTGATCGGCGATCCGCCCGAACTGGGCCCCGGCGTTCTTCCTGGCGGAAACTATCACGTCTACGATATTCCGCTCTTCTGGAAGAACCTGCAGGAAGACGTGCTCCGGCGCGTGAATGCATGGACCGATCGGGAAGCGTGATCACCGATAGTGCGCTGGAATATGGCGATGCCCTTCCTGAAGGTGGGGCGCTGCTGGGACTCGACCTTGGCACAAAGACAATCGGGGTCGCCACCTGCGATGCGGGTTGGCGCTATGCCACCGCTGGCAAAACCATTCCTCGCAGCAAGTTCACGAAGGATTGCGGCAAGCTGCGCGAGATCGTTACCGAACGCTCCATAAAGGGTATCGTCATCGGTCTGCCGCGCAATATGGACGGCAGCGAGGGCCCCCGCGCGCAGGCAAGCCGTGCCTATGCGAGAAACTTATCCCAAGCGCTTGAACTTCCGATACTTCTATGGGACGAACGCTGGTCCACTTCGAGCGCCGAAGGCGCCATGATCGGCCTGGACATGAGCCGTGCGAAGCGGGCGGAGAAGATCGACAGCCATGCCGCTGCGGTCATCCTGCAAGGTGCGATAGACGCACTTGCAGGAGGAGGAATTTGATGGGGAAGGGTCGCACAATGATGGATTTCGACGAAAGGCTGGATGCGCTGTCCGGTCGCAGGCGCAGCGGAGTGGTCAATGCAATCGGAAGGCTGGTTGGAATTGCCCTTGTCGGACTGCTCTTTATCCTGACTATCGCGATCCTGCTTTAGCGCGAACTTGCGGCGTGATATCGGGCACCTTGGGCACCAACCCGAACCGGTCCCAATCCGGGCGAATTAAAAGGTTGGCTTCGGCGAGAGCTCGCGGCTATCCGCGCAATCGCACATGAGCCAGCAAGCTGCCTTCGATCCGAAAACGGCCACTCCGTTTCTTACCAGCAGGGGGCATCCCGGCTGGCTCGGCATGCGGTATTCCGACCATGGCGACGATTGGGTCGAACTCGAACTGCCATGGCGAGAGGATCTGCTGGGCGAGGAAGGCCAGCACGTCCTTGCTTCCGGCCCTATCCTCAGCCTGATGGACATGGCCAGCGGTCTTGCAATCTGGAAGGCGATGGACAAGTTCGAAGCCATCGCCACGCTCGATCTTCGCGTCGACTATGTTCGCCCAGCCCGCGAAGGTGCGGCGGTATTCGGCCGATCGCAATGCTACAGGATAACGCGAAGTGCTGCCTTCGTCCGGGGACTCGCGCATGATGGCGATGCGGATGATCCGGTTGCCCACATCCAAGCGGTTTTCATGAAGATCGGCGGCGATCCGAAGCGGGAGCTTCCGGGTGGCTGACAACCCCGATATCGAGGCGCTGACGCCTTATGCGCGTTCTCTCGGCATCAAGCTTGCCGATTGGGAAGAGGGCGTGCCGATCATGTGTGTAGATTTCATCGAAGCGGTCGAAGGACGGCCAGAACATTTTCATGGCGGGGCCACCGGCGGCCTGCTCGAAACGGCGGGCTATGCCGCCTTGCGCGCCGAACTGGCACGCATCGAACGCGAAGCCGTGCTGAAGCCGATCAACATCACCGTTCAATATCTCGCCGCAGGCAAATCGCAGACCAGCTTTGCCAAAGGCCGGATTACCAAGCTTGGGCGCCGCAGTGCGAATCTGACGGTAGAGGCGTGGCAGGAAGACCGTTCGCGCCCAATCGCTACGGCAGTCATGAACGTATTGATGGCCAAGACCGAGGGCTAGTTGCCCTCGATCCGCCCTTCGGTCTCGAGCTGGTCGCGGACTTCCTCGTAGCGTTCTTCTTCTTCCCTGCGTCTTTCCTCGGCCCTTCGGCGCGCGGCTTCGATCGTCTGTTCATCCACTCCGATGCCCCGATCGTCGAGCCGGATGTCGATCGGTATGCCGTCGACTTCGGTACTGAAGACGGCCTCACCGTCGCGGATACGGATGCGGGAATTGCCATCGCCAAGAGGAATATCTTCGAGATTCGGCACGTCGAGTGGTTCGACAGGACCTTCTGGATCGGGGCTGGTTGTCGGGGTGGGGCGCGATGGAGCCGTAGAAGCACCCAGAGCCTTGCTCATGAAATCGCGCCATATGCGGGCTGGTAACCCCCCTCCCGATACGCCCCTCAAAGGCGAATTGTCATCATTACCGATCCAAACGCCGACCACCAGATCGCCCGCATAGCCAACGAACACCGCGTCGCGATTGTCCTGCGTGGTACCGGTCTTGCCGAAAGCGGGCATAGACAGGCGCGCCGCAGTCCCGGTCCCGCTGTCAATCGCGGCACGCAACAGGCGGTCCATCTTTTCGCTGGTCGAGCCGGAGAATCTGGACGGCCCATCGATCATGTTCTCGAACCATCCCCGCTCGGGCGTCGGGAAAGCGCGTGGCTCGACCGGATAGGCATTGCCTGCCACGGCGGCATAGGCGGCCGTGAGTTCGAGCAGGCTCATGGTAGAAGTGCCCAGAGCCATGCTTGGATCGCCGCTCGCCAATGGAGAGGTCACGCCAAGGTCGCGCGCTGTCTCGATCACCTTTTCACTACCGACCTCGCCGAAGAGGCGAACTGCTGCGACATTGCTCGACTGAGCGAAGGCCTGTTCAAGGGTCAGGCTGTCCGAATAGCGTCCGCCGGAATTCTCGGGCCGGTAACCGCCCTGCTCGATCCTGGTATTCGCGATCCGGTCGTCCGGGCTCCACCCATCGCGCATCGCCGCGAGGTAAACGAACAGCTTGAAGGTGGATCCGGGCTGGCGTTTTGCCTGCGTCGCCCTGTTGAAAGGCGATTTCTCGTAATCCTTGCCCCCGATCATGGCGACTACCTCGCCATTGGGCCGCATCGCCACCAGCGCCACCTGTGCTTCACCCAGCGGCGCATTCGACGTCACGCGGCGGGCGATATTCTGCAGCCGCGCATCGAGCGTAGTGGTCAGCGTCTGGCGCGAATACCCCGTTTCGGACATTTGCCGCGCTTCAGGCAGTGCCCAGTCGGCAAAATAGGTCCCCGTCGGAAGGTCGCTCTTGAGCCTTACGTCGAGCGCGGGCGATCGCATGTTGCGCGCTTCCGCCTCGGTGATGAATCCCGCCGCGACCATCGATTGCACGACCAGTTCCATGCGCTTCTCCGCCCGCTCGTAATGCCGGGTCGGCGCATAGGCGCTCGGGGCCTGCAACAGCCCGGCCAGCATGGCCGCCTGGTTTGGGAGCAGGTTTTCCGGCTTGCGATAGAAATAATGGAGGCTCGCTGCGCGCAGGCCGTAAACGTTGTCGCCGAAATAGGCGTTCGACAGATAGCGTTCGAGGATTTCGTCCTTGGTCAGCCAGGCTTCCAGCCAGAAGGCGATCAGCGCCTCGCGCGCCTTGCGTGTCAACGTGCGTTCGGGCGTCAGGAAGGTGAACTTGGCGAGTTGCTGGGTGATGGTGGAGCCGCCACCCGTCCCGGTGAAGGCCGCGCGGGCGATGCCGCGCGGGTCGACGCCCCAATGATCGTAGAACCGCCGGTCCTCGATTGCGAGAAAAGCCTCGACCACATGCGGCGGCAGCGCATCGATATCGACCGGCTCGTCCACCACCGCGCCATTGCGCGCGATCGGCGTACCGTCGGACGCGAGCAAGGTGATCTGCGGCGGCGCGATGGGTTCGAGCGACTTGTTCAGCGGCGCGGTAATCGCCAGCCAGGCCACCAGTACCATGAACAGCGCAAGCATTGCCGCCAGACCGCGAACGATCCACCAGCGCTTGCGGCGCCCGAACCAGTGTTCGCGCTGCCACCATTTCTGTCGCTTCCGCTCTTCGGCGAGCACGGCATGGTCAACTGCATCGAGTCGATCATCCCACGCATCGTCGTCCCAGTCGTCGCTGAGCGAGTAATAGCCGCGATGGCCGGACATTTCCGGTTCGGGCTTCCTGCGTCGGAACATGGAGTCGATCACGCCCATCGGTTTACTGTGCTACACAAATAACACAGCCATGCATAGGCCCCGCAACCTTAACTCTTGCCAACCACGCTCTCGGGCAGGTCTTCGCTGAATACGCGCTGGTAATATTCGGCCACCAGCATGCGCTCTTCCTCGTCGCATTTGTTGAGAAACGACAGGCGGAAGGCGAAGCCGACATCCTTGAAGATGGCATAGTTCTGCGCCCAGGTGATTACCGTTCGCGGGCTCATCACGGTGGAGATATCGCCATTGATGAAGCCCTGCCGCGAAAGGTCGGCCACCTTGATCATGTCGGCGAGGATCTTGGGATCGATATCCGGATTCTTCGCCTCGACGATCTTCTGCTCGGTCTCGGCGGGCAGGTAATTCAGCGCGGTGACGATGTTCCAGCGGTCCATCTGGCCCTGGTTGATCGCCTGCGTGCCGTGATAAAGCCCGCTCGTATCGCCGAGCCCGACGGTGTTGGCCGTCGCGAAGAGGCGGAAGTTCGGATCTGGGCGGATCACGCGGTTCTGGTCCAGCAGGGTCAGCTTGCCCTGCTGTTCGAGCACGCGCTGGATCACGAACATCACGTCCGGGCGGCCCGCGTCATATTCGTCGAACACCAGCGCAACCGGATGCTGCAGCGCCCAGGGCAGCAGGCCTTCGCGGAACTCGGTCACCTGCAATCCGTCCCTGAGGACGATCGCATCGCGCCCGACCAGGTCGATACGGCTAATATGCGCATCGAGGTTGATGCGGATGCACGGCCAGTTGAGACGCGCGGCGACCTGTTCGATATGGGTCGACTTGCCGGTACCGTGATAGCCCTGCACCATCACGCGGCGATCGTGCGCGAAGCCGGCGAGGATGGCGAGCGTGGTATCCGCATCGAAGACATAGGCTTCGTCGAGATCGGGCGTGCGCTCGTCCGGCTTCGAAAAGGCCGGGACCTTCCAGTCGATATCGATGCCGAAAGTCTCGCGCACGTCCACCTCGGTGTCGGGCGCGGGAAGCACGGTCTTGGCGGAAGGTTCGAAGCTCTTGTCGGTCATGTCATTCATCGCCCCGGCGACGTAGGGATTTATCTCCGGCGCGCCAAGCCTATATTGGCTGGCGATGCCGCAAACTCCCCTTTCCGAAAAGCTGCGCCTGAGGCTGGTCGAAAAGGTCCGCGGCGTGTTCAACGATGTCGAAGGCGGCGAGCAGCCCGTCCCTCCATCGGAGGAAGCTCTGTTCGAAAAGGACACGCCGATCCGCATGGTCCACGCGGATATCGTGGCGATGATGGTCGGCGGCATTCGCGGGCTGCTGCTCCAGATGCTCCACCCTCACGCGCTGCAGGGCGTGCTCGATCATTCCAATTTCCGCAGCGACATGCATGGCCGGCTGCGGCGAACGGCGCGTTTCATCGCCGTGACGAGCTTCGGGCACCGCGATGACGCCAGGGCGGCAATCGAGCGGGTCAACCGCATCCATGCCGCTGTCGGGGGCACGCTCCCGGACGGGAACCCCTACTCCGCCACCGATCCGCGCGTGCTCGCATGGGTCCATGTGGCCGAGGCAACCAGCTTCCTCGCTGCCTATATGCGCCATGTCCGTCCCGATATGCCTGGCGGAGAACAAGACGAATACTATCGCCAGTTTGCAGTTATCGCCCGTGCACTGGGGGCTGATCCGGTGCCGACAGACCGGCGCGAGGCGGAGGCGATCTTCCGCGAGCTGCGCGCCGACCTGAGGACTAGCCCCGAAGCGCGCGAGATCGCCGATCTCGTCCTCAGTCAGAGACCGCAGGGCGCCCCGCCCGCCGTTCAAGCCATGCTCGGCGCAGAAGCAGTCGCCCTGCTCCCGCCTTTCGCCCGCTCGATGCTCGGCCTCGAGCGCCCGGGCCTCACCGCCCTCCCCGCCCGCGCTGCGACATGGGGCATGGGCAAGACCCTGCGCTGGGCATTTCGGCAGGGGTGAGAGGCGCGTTCGGCCGTGGCCGAAGTTGGAATGCCCTTCGTCGTTTTCGAGACATGGACCACGTGGACCACAGTCCAGGGGAAGAAAAAACTGTTGCGGCGTAAGGCCACATATAAAGCTCTGCGAGCCAGTGAGAATGGTGTCGACGGCCATGGATGAAAGATGGCACTGCACGCGATGAGTAGGAAAGGCGCGAATGTCCGCAACGACGCCATTGTGGTCGTTGAGCCATCATGTCATTCTCGGCGCGATCGATGTGGCGTTCGGGAGTGTGATCAATGAAAAAGTATTTGCTCCTTTTTGGATTGCTGCCCTGTGCCGGGATGGTGCATGCCCAGGGCGAAACCGACTACCCTTCGGTTAAGAATGCTGCTGCGATTGTAGATGCCATTCGCTCAAAGGCCGAGCTGAATGCGATCGGGTTTGATCGGCTCGCTACCGATGCGGAGATCGACGCGTTGAAAAAGCTCGGCGACTGCGAGCCGATCCAACAGGGCGAGATCGAAGAAAACTTGGCGCTATTCCACTTGAATTGCGGCGGAGCCTCCTCGACGGAAGGCGATGTGAGTTTGCAGCTTCGATTCCGAGACGATGGTTCATTGTTCGCCTTGGCTTTGAATCCGCTCAAAGCGAATTTTGCGCCAACCGAGGCCGGAATGCAGTTCGCCGATTGGCCAAGCCGCAAGAAGACTGCAGAGCGCTTTGTCGATGCCGTTATCTCCGGTGAAGACCCCACTCTCGGCCAACTTGTTCCGCTCACGTCGCTTCAAGTCACGCATTTGCAGGCTTTTGCCGGTGGCGAAGGCAACGTTGTGCGATACATGACGGAGCGTGAAAAACGTGTCGCGCGGCGTCAATTAGGCCGCGATGTAAAATTTGCCGAAGCGCCGGACAATGCAATAGATCTAGTCACCTGAATCTGAAGTTCGGCTCATAGCTTTTTGACAGAAGCGTTTGACCGAGGCGAGTATCTCATCGGCGGATTTGGTCCAGCGATAGGGTTTGGGGTTTTCGTTGTGCGTTTCGATGAAGGCGAGGATATCGGCTTCGAGCTCGGCGGTGGATCGATGGACACCGCGCTGCAACTGCTTGCGAGTGAGTTCGGCGAACCAACGCTCTACCTGGTTGATCCAGGAAGCTGATGTCGGCGTGAAGTGAACATGCCAGTGCGGCCGCCGCGCCAGCCAGGCCTTGATCCTTGGCGTCTTGTGCGTGGCGTAATTGTCCATCACGAGGTGCACGTCCGGTCCCTCGGGCATCGCGGCGTCGATCTGCTTGAGGAAGTCGAGAAACTCGGTTGCCCGGTGGCGCTTGTAGCATTTGCCGATCACCGCTCCTGTGGCAATGTCGAGCGCCGCGAACAGCGAGGTCGTGCCGTTTCGAACATAGGTATGGGTGCGCCGCTCGGGGACGCCGGGCGCCATCGGCAGGACCGGCTGTTCACGGTCGAGCGCCTGGATCTGGGACTTTTCGTCGACACACAGCACCACCGCCCGGTTCGGGGGCGACATGTAGAGGCCAACGATGTCCTGCACCTTGTCGACGAACAGCGGATCGGTGGAAAGCTTGAACGTCTCGGATCGGTGCGGCTGCAGGCCAAAGGCCGCCCATATCCGGCGGATGGTGGTGTGCGAAAGTCCGGTCTCGGCGGCCATGGAGCGGATCGACCAGTGGGTCGCGTCCTTAGGCGTGGTGTTCAGCGTGCGCTCGACTACCTTTGCCACCTGCTCATCGGAGACGGTGCGCGGGCGGCCGGGTCGGTACTCATCGGTGAGCCCCTCGATCCGGTCCTTCACGAATCTGCGGCGCCATTTGCCGACCGTGTGCTCGTGGACCCCAAGGCGCTCGGCCACCTCCTTGCTTTGCGAGCCTTCTGCGCACAGCAGGATCATCCGACACCGATCCGATAACGACCGAGGGGTTTTGTGTCTCCTAACCTGCGTCTCGAGGAAATCGCGCTCCTCGTCTGTTATCACCACCGCATCCGCCAGCCGACCTACCATCGCTCATCTCCTCAATGGATCTGAATCAATGATATGGATTACAGTTCCAGGTGACTAGATTTCCACTTGGCTCCCCAGCTCCACCACGCGGTTGGTCGGCAGCCTGAAGAAGTCCATCGCCGTCGCCGCATTTCTCAGCATCCAGGCGAAAATCTTCTCGCGCCAGATTGGCATGCCCGGCTTGTCGCTCGGCAACAGGGTCTGGCGAGAAAGGAAGAAGCTGGTGTGCATCATGTCGAATTCGCCGCCGCAGCGTTCCATTTCCTTGAGTCCCTGCGGGACGTTGGTTTCCTGCATGAAACCATAGTGCAGAACGGCGCGATAGAAGCCGTCACCGAGGTCGTGGATTTCGCAGCGCTCATTCTCGTCCACATAGGGGGCATCCGCGATCAGCACGGTCAGGATCACCACGCGTTCGTGGAGGACCTTGTTGTGCTTGATATTGTGCAGCAATGCGGAAGGAACGCCCGCAGTCTGGCTGGCCATGAAAATCGCCGTGCCGGGCACGCGCGTAGCGGAATTCTTCGCGCTCTTGGCAAAGATTTCGATCGGCAGCGCGGTCTCATGCATGCGCTCGCGCATCAGCTTCCGCCCGCGCGCCCAAGTGGTGAGCAGGGTAAAAGCGACGAGGCCGACCACGAGCGGGAACCAGCCTCCATCGGGAATTTTCACCAGATTGGCCGCAAAATAAGCACCGTCGACGATCAGGAAGAAGATCACGACCGGCGCTGCTATCCACCACCTCCACTTCCATACGCCGACGAACAGCACGCCCATCAGCAGCGTGTCGATGGTGACGGCGCCAGTTACGGCGATACCATATGCCGCGGCAAGGTTTGAAGATGACTGAAACGTCAGCACCAGCAGGATCACCGCTATCATCAGCGCCCAGTTGATCACCGGGATGTATATCTGGCCGCTCTCGGTCTCGCTGGTATGCCGGATGGTCATACGTGGCATGAAGCCCAGCTGCATCGCCTGATGGGTGATGCTGAAAGCGCCGGATATCACCGCCTGGCTGGCGATAAAGGTCGCCACGGTGGCTAGGATAACCAGCGGCAGGCGGTATTCTTCGCTTGCGAGAAGGAAGAAGGGATTGCGGACGACTTCCGCGGCCTGCTCCGCCGGCAGGCCGGCAATCATGGCTCCCTGCCCGAAATAGTTGAGCAGGAGGCAAGGCATGACGAAACCGAACCAGGAAAGCCGCATCGGCCCCCTGCCGAAGTGCCCCATGTCGGAATAGAGTGCCTCCGAACCCGTAACCGCCAGGACCACCGCACCCAGGGCGAGGAAGGCAACCACGCCGTCCGTCAGGAAGAATTGCACGGCATACCAGGGGTTCAGCGCCCAGAGAATGTCCGGGTTCTGCAATATCTGGTTGGCGCCGAGTAGCGCGATAGTGACAAAATAAACGATCATCACCGGGGCGAAGAGTGCACCCACCTTGGCCGTGCCGCGGCTCTGCAGGAAGAAGAGGAATACCAGCAGGAGAAGTGCGATGGGAATGACCAGCGGGTCGAGCCCGGGATTGACGACGGTCAGACCCTCCACCGCAGACAGCACCGAAATCGCGGGCGTAATCATGCTGTCGCCGTAGAACAGCGAGGTCGCGAACACTCCCAGCAACACCACTAGCCAGCCGTATTTCGATCGGCCGATGTGCCGGCTCAGCAACGCGACAAGAGCAAGGCTTCCGCCCTGCCCCTTGTTGTCCGCGCGCATCAATATGGTGACATACTGGATCGAAACCACGATGAGCATCGACCAGAAAATCAGGCTGACCACGCCCAGCACGTGCATCCGGTCGATGGCGATATTTGCCGCGCCGGCAAAAGTCTCACGGAAAGCGTAAAGCGGACTGGTGCCGATATCACCGAAGACAATGCCCACAGCGCCGACGGCGAGCGCGGTCTTCGACGCTCCATGGCCGTTGCCATGCGCTTTCGACCCGTCCTGTACGGGTGCAGCATCTGGCACGTTCGCCTCGCTCATATAAAGGGTGTTACCTGCCGCATAGCGTCAAAACCTTGAGATCCGGGATGCCTGCCCCCGTGCAAGGGGGCGGCGCTTAGCACCAAGGGGGAGAGGGAGCAATACGCGCCGCTCCGGGCCTAGTCGTCCGTTTCGGGTTGCGGCGTGCCTTGCCCGGACATCGCTTCGAGCTGCATCACCCGGAGAGCCAGCGATTCGCGCCACTCCGCATCTTCGGGTGCTGCCCGCAGGGCTTCGCGCCATAATTCCAGCGCTCTCCCGGCCTCGCCCATACGCAGCCATGACAGGCCGAGGAAGTAGCGCGGGCCAGCGTTCTCCTCGTCGATCTCCTGTGCCTTTTCGAAAGCATAGAGCGCCGCAGGGGTGAGTTGGCCATCGCCATGCTCGACCAAGGCGATACCCAGGGCCAACCAGGCTTCCAGATCGCCGGCATTCTCCTGCGTGGCGCTGCGATAGAAGCCGGCCGCCTGCGCAAAATCTCCGCGACGTGCGAAAGCATCGCCGGTCGTGATCCAGCGTGATGGAAGTTGGGATGTGTCGAAATATTCGCGGCGCGCGGAGATCAGTAGCTCTCCGTCGACCTGTTGCCGTTCGGCGGCAATGCCAGGTGCGGCGGGCTGGCCTGGACTACCTTGAAGCGCATAGCCTGTAAGGCCGAACAGCAGGGTCGCGCCGAGCAGGGTCCAGCCGCTGCGGTTGACCTTGAGCAGGAAGGCGGCGACGAGGAACACCGCTGCGGCCAAGACGATTATCGGAACCCAGCTCATGCACGCCTCCTGAATCGGCGCCAGAACAGCAGGCCCGCGATGCCGACCAGCAGCGCAGGAACTGCAAACAGCGGCCAGGTCGTCGCGCTCATCACCGGTTGGTAGCTGACGTAATCGCCATAACGATCCATCAGCCAGCGGCGTATTTCGCCCGGCTCTTCGCCTGCCGCAATGCGGATGCGGACCTGATGCCGCATATCTCCGGCCATCGGGGCATCGCTATCGGCGATGGATTGCGACTGGCACTTGAGACAGCGCAGCGTCTCCATCAACTCCTGCGCCGCAGCTTCCTGCTCGGGATCGTCGAGCTGGCGATAGGCATAAGGGGCTGGCGGCATGGAATCCTGTGCCGCGAGCGGGAGCGCGATCAAGACTGCCAATAGAATAGCGAGCGCTCTCATCCTTCGGCCTTGCGCAATTCTTCGAGAAGCACAGGCACATGTTCTGGCCGGATATCGCCAATATGCTGGTAGGTGATGATGCCCTCGCCATCGATTACGAAGGTCTCAGGCACTCCGGACGAACCGATACCCAGCTGCACTTCGGACAGATCGTCGCGTCCTATGCGGGTATAGGGATTGCCGTGCTCGGCAAGAAACCGCATCACGTCGGAAGGCTTGTCGCGAATGGCGACGCCGACGATCTCCACGCCCTCCTCTTTCAACCTTTCCAGCTGCGGAGCTTCGGCGATGCAGGGCAGGCACCAACTCGCCCAGATGTTGAGCAGTTTCGGCCCGCCATCGTGGAAATAGCTGCTGTAGACGCCTGGTCGATCGAGGCTGGCAGGCGGCAAGGTGAAGTAGGGCAATTCCTTGCCCACCATCGTGCTCTTGATGAATTCGTCCTTGGGCTGGCTCAGCTGGTAGGCCGCAAGCCCCAGGAAACCGAAAAATATCAGGAAAGGAAGCCACAAACGCCAGCTCATGCCAGGGCCTCCTCATCCTTGCGGCGCACAGCAAGTCTGCGACGTACCGATCGCCGCCTCAAATCGACCCGCACGCGGCCAATGAGTGCAAGGGCTCCGCCGAGCGCCACCAGCAGGCCGCCATACCAGATGAAGGTCACGAACGGCTTCCACCACAGGCGCAGCTGCCAGCGACCGTCGTTGTTCTCTCCGCCCATCACCGCATAGAGTTGTCCGTTCCAGCGGGTGACCAGAACGCTCTCGGTGGTCTGCTGAGCAGGCGCCCAGAAATTACGCGATTCGGGTGCAATCCGGGTCGGTTCGCCACCCTTGTAGGAAACGTCGAGTTGTCCGGCCATTGCGGTCCAGTTCGGACCGGCGATCGGATCCACCGATTCCAGCCGGACGGCCCAGGGGCCTACCGCCGTCGTTCCTCCCTCTTCGAGCGCTGCCAGCTTCTCTTGCGAGAAGGCGCCTTCGCTGGCCATTCCGAACAGTGCCACGGCAATCCCGAAATGCGCGATTACCATGCCCCAGGTCGCGATAGGAACGCGCAGGAGGCTCCGTCCTTTCAGGGGCAGGAAGCTCGCCGCTCCAAGGGCCACGGCAAAGGAAAGGCCCAGCAGGGGCAGAAGCGCCGCCCCGAACAGCACAGTGCAGAGTATCAATGCGGCAAGGAGCAATGCCGCGACCAATGCGATTTCTTTCGAAATGCGCGCCCAGCTATCTTTGCGCCAGCGCAGAAGCGGACCCACCGCCATGACTGCCAGCATCGGAAATGCAAAAACGGCACCGACGGGATTGAAATAGGGCGGCCCCACGGAAACACGCACATCGAAGGCTTCGGTCAACAACGGATAGAGCGTGCCCAGCAGGACGACGGCAAGAATGGCGCTGAGCATAACGTTATTGACCACCAGCGCGCCTTCGCGACTGGCCACCGAGAAACGCTCGCCCTCGTTGATCGACCCGGCCCGCAAGGCGAACAGCAGCAACGCCCCGCCGATGTACAGCGCCAGCAGGAAGAGGATGAAGCTCCCCCTCTCCGGATCGACTGCGAAGGCATGGACGCTTGTCAGTATGCCGGAACGAACGAGGAAGGTGCCGAGCATCGACATCGAAAAGGCGACCACTCCCAGCATGATCGTCCACACCCGCAAAGCGTCGCGGCTGGCCAGAACGCTGGCCGAATGCAGCAGAGCGGTCGCGGCGAGCCAAGGCATGAGCGATGCGTTTTCGACCGGGTCCCAGAACCAGTAGCCACCCCAGCCGAGTTCGTAATAGGCCCAGTAACTGCCCGCCGTGATCCCCAAAGTGAGGAACACCCACGCCCCCAGGATCCACGGGCGCATCGCGCGCGCGAAATCGGGCGTGACCTGCCGCGTCATCAAGGCACCCACAGCGAAACTGAAGGCGACGGACAGGCCGACATAGCCGAAATAGAGCGTCGGCGGATGTAGCGCGAGACCGATGTCCTGAAGCAGCGGATTGAGCCCGAGCCCTTCTACCGCTGGTTGCGGAAGTCGCTCGAAGGGATTGGAGCTGAGGAGAAGGAAAGCATAGAAGCCGAGCGCAACGAACCCTTGCGCTGCAAGCGTCGCCTGCATGGTACGCTCGGGCAGACGCCGCTCGACCCCGGCGATCAGCGCTCCGGCCAGCGCCATCACCGTCACCCACAACAGCATCGAGCCTTCGTGATTGCCCCAGGCTCCCGAGAGCTTGAAGATAAGCGGCTTCATGGTGTGCGAATTCATCGCCACCAGTTTGACCGAGAGATCGGTGATGGCGAAAACCCACAAAAGCATGGCGAAGGACACGGCCACGAGCCCGCCCTGCAGGATCGCTGCCGGACGCGTCAGCCCGGCAAGTTCGCTTTCGGTCCCGCCGCGCAGCGCGAGAACGCCGCCCACCAGCTGCAGCACCGCCAGTGCCGCCGCCAGCCACAGTGCCGCGAGACCGATTTCTGCAATCATTCGAGACCGACCGTCGTCTCTTCGGCCATCTCGGCGGCCTGATGCTCGCTCATCCCTTCAAGCTCGCGCGGCACGTAATTTTCATCATGCTTGGCGAGCAGATTATCCGCAACGAATGTTCCGTCGGCCGCGAGGCGTCCTTCGGCAACCACGCCCGATCCTTCCACGAAAAGATCGGGGAGGATTCCGGCATAGCGAACCGGCACTGCCGAATTCTCGCGGCCGGTGACGATGAACGTAACGGTGATACCGTCCGCCAAAGTCTGCAGAGAATCCGTTGCTACCATGCCGCCAAGCCGGACGGCCTGCCCGACTTCGGGCGGGTCGGCCTCCATCTGCTCGGGAAGATAGAAATAGCTCGCCTGATTGCGCAGCGCGTAGGATGCCAGCAACGCCGCACCGATCAGCGCGGCGAGGGCGAGCACCACTAGGACGAGACGCTGGTGCTTGGCTTTCATCTATCCGCCTTCGAGCCGGAACGTGTCTTGGCACGGCGCGCTTCGGCGCGCTTCATCGCGATCCAGCTCCAGGCGATCATCGCCAGAGTGCCGCCGACCCCGATGACATAAGCCAGATAGACGAAATTCCACTGGTCCAGAGCTTCACGCATCAGTCCATCTCCATCGCGCGGCGGCGCAGGCGTGCTTCGGCCTGTATGTCGGCCAGAAGTGCTCGCATGCGCGCCAGCACCACGCCGCCGAAAATGAGCGAGAAACCGACAACCGCGACCAGCAGTGGGGCGAGGAAAACGCCGTCGATCGAGCTATTGCCCAGCGTGATACTCGGCGGCTGGTGCAGCGAGTTCCACCACACGACGCTCCGATTGATAATCGGGATGTTGATTGCGCCCAATAGGCCGAAGATTGCCGGGATGCGCGCCGAAACGCCCTCACGCTCCGCCGCTTGTGCGAGGGCAATATAGGCAATGTAGAGGAAAGCGAGCACCAGCATCGAAGTGAGCCTGCCATCCCATACCCACCACGCCCCCCAGGTTGGACGCCCCCAGATCGAGCCGGTTGCAAGACAGATCAGCGTAAAGACCAGGCCCGGTACGGCTGCGCCACGCGCGGCAAGCGCTGCGAGCGGGTGCCTCCACACGAGAAATACGAGACTGGAGATGGCAATCGCGGTCCAGCCCCCCATCCCCAGCCAGGCGGTCGGGACGTGAATGAACAGGATACGCACGGTTTCGCCCATCAGCCGGTCTGGCGGAACCTGGGTGAAACCCCAGACAAGCGCGCCGGCAGACAATATGATTCCGCTCACCAACAGAAGTGGTGTCAACCAGGCAGCAAGGGCCAGGAAGCGCTTGGGATTGGCGAAACCATGCATGTCGTAAGCCGTCGCTGCCGTCTATTGCAGCCCCCGCCCTCGCCCGCAAGGACGATCAGCGCCCGATGAGCTCCTGCGCCATCTTGTCGGCAACAACATCCGGCGAAATGCCGGTCTTGTCGCTTTCCTGCCAGATCTGCTCGAGCCGCCCCGGAATCAGCGCGATCCGCTTGCGAACCTCGTTGATATCGCAGGGCGCCTTGTCCTTGCGGCAGAGATATTCGAGCGTGACCGAAATGATTCCGCCCGCATTGATGACGTAATCCGGCGCATAAAGGATGCCGCGCTTGGCCAGCATCGGCCCATGCTCGCCGCGCTTGAGCTGGTTGTTGGCACCGCCGGCCACGATCTTGCAGTCGAGGCTGCCGATGCCCTCGTCGTCCAGAATGGCGCCCAGGGCATTGGGGCTGAAAACGTCGCAGGGAACCGACATGATCGCTTCGGGCGCGACGCATTCGGCATCGAGTTCCTTTGCCAGCGCGGCGCAGCGATCGGCGTTGATGTCCGACAGCGTCAGCTTCGCCCCGTCTTTGGCCAGCAGGCGCGCGACACCGCCACCGACGCTGCCTGTGCCCTGGATCGCGACATGGACGCCTTCCATGCTGTCCTTGCCGAGCTTGTGCTTCACCGCGGCCTTGATACCCAGGAAGATGCCGAGCGCGGTGAAAGGACCGGGATCGCCGCCAGCGGCATCGTTACCTTCGACCGGCAGGCCAGAGACATACTGCGTGCGTTCCGCGACAGCAGCCATGTCGGCTTCAGAAATGCCTACGTCTTCGGCTGTCACATATTGGCCGCCGAGCGCATCCACCGCATCGGCGAAAGCGGCGAGCATTTCCGGGGTCTTGGTGCGGTTTTCGTCGGCGAGGATTACTGCCTTGCCGCCGCCCATCGGCAGCCCGGCCATGGCGTTTTTATAGCTCATGCCGCGCGAAAGGCGCAGTGCATCGCGCATGGCGGCAGCCGGCTCGGCATAATGCCAGAAACGCGTACCGCCGGCACCCGGGCCGAGATGGGTCGAATGGAGTGCGATAATGGCGGTGAGACCGCTTTTCGGGTCGCGCACGAACTGCACGAGTTCGTGATCGTCGTAATCCGCTTCGGTCCAGAATGCCGTCATCGCAAGTCACCCCATTGGCAGGTATTTCGTGACCCGGCGCGAAAGGAGAAAATGGGGCGATCGACGGGGTTCGAACCCGCGACCTCCGGTACCACAAACCGGCGCTCTAACCAACTGAGCTACGATCGCCACACGCCCCCGGAACGCTGCCGGGAAGGCGGCACATATACGCGAAGAACGGGCCGTCAACCCGCCACGCGCAACGGCGTGCGCCTGTTGCATAACATCGGGCGAATGGGAAGTGAAAAAGCGATTTCGGGTTGCTACACGCAACTATCTTTCGCAGCTTGCGGAGCCATCGCGTCCAGCTATCGTGCCGATCCATGAACCGACCCGGCGAATCTTCGAGCGAATTATTGATCTCACGCGCAGGCGTCCAGCGTTTGCCTTCCGACAAGATAGAGCTCTTCCAGCTGCGCAATTTTGCGAGCCCCGACTTGTGCAGGCGCCTGATCGAACTGATCGAAAAAGACCGCCGTCCGTCTACCCTCGCCGACGCGGGCGACGATCACTATTTCCGGACCAGCGAAACCTGCGATCTGGAGCCGGAAGAACCTGCCGTACGCGAGATGGAAGCCATGCTCGCCGCATTGAACGGGATCGATCCCGCTTATGGAGAGCCGTTGCAGGGCCAGCGTTACGACGTCGGCCAGGAATTCAAACCGCATTGCGACTATTTCAACCGCGGCGGCCGCGACTGGGACAAGTACTGTGCGGTCGCAGGTCAGCGCACCTGGACCTTCATGGTCTATCTCAACGAAGTCGATGCTGGTGGCGCAACGCGGTTCAAGGCGGTGAAGAAGACCTTCCAGCCCGAAACCGGAAAGCTGGTGTGCTGGAACAACATGCGGCCTGACGGGCGGGAGAACCCGAACACGATCCACCACGGAATGAAAGTAAGGCTCGGGGTGAAATATGTGATAACCAAGTGGTACCGAGAACTGCCCTGGGGGTGGGAATGACCGACTATAGCAATTTGCAAATACAACTCCGCCAGCGCCTTGCCGACCTGCTCGAGCGCGCCGATGTCATCGAGGATGACCTGCGGCATCCACTCGACGCCGATTCGAGCGAACAAGCGGTTGACCTCGCCGATGACGAAGCCCTTGAGGGCGTCGATATGATCTTGCGGCAAGAAATAGCCCAGGTGCGCCAGGCGCTACACCGAATAGAAAGCGGCACCTATGGAACCTGCGCAAGTTGCGGCAAAACTATCGCGCGGGCCCGGCTCGAAGCGCGTCCGATCGCGACGCTCTGCATCGACTGCGCTGCCTGACATGCAATAGAAAAGGGCGGCCCCTCGGGACCGCCCTTCGAAAATCGTCTGCGCTCCAAGATTACTTCTTGAGCGAAAGACCGCCGAAGCGCTTGTTGAAAGCTGCCACTCGGCCGCCTTCCTGAAGCTGCTGCTTGCCGCCGGTCCATGCCGGGTGGCTGGTGGGGTCGATGTCGAGCGTCAGCGTGTCGCCTTCCTTGCCCCAGGTCGAGCGCGTCTGGAATTCGGTGCCATCGGTCATCTTGACCGTGATCATGTGGTAATCGGGGTGACCTTCGGCCTTCATGATAAACGTCCTTCTAGCATCGGAGCGGTACCGACCGGTCCAGCTGTGTTGGGAAAGGCTGCGCCCTTAGCGGCGCTGCCCCGGATTCGCAAGGCTATTCGGGTGCATCCGCAATCATGGCAGTGAAACCGACCTCACAGGTCACCTTCCCTTCGACCGAAGCCTCGCCCGAGAACTTGCACACACGCGCACGCTTCTGGACGAATTCGGCCTTGAGATCGAGCAAGACCCCCGGTGTTACCGGAGCGCGGAATTTCGCGTTCTCGATCGCCATGAAATAGACCAGCTTGCCGGAACCTACGAGCCCGAGGCTTTCTACGGCGAGCACGCCGGCGGCCTGCGCCAGCGCTTCGATCTGGAGCACGCCGGGCATGATCGGAGAACCGGGAAAGTGCCCCTGGAAGAAGTCCTCGTTGAAACTGACCGCCTTGACCGCGTGGATGCGCTCGTCCGGCACGAGTTCCTTGACCCGATCGACAAGCAGCAGGGGATAGCGATGCGGCAGGCGCTTCAGCACCTCGACGATGTCGAAACCGGTCTCGCTCATGTCCCCTGCTCCTGCGATGTTGCTCTTAGCGACCGGTCGGCTGTGCCGGCTGCTGCTGTTGCTGCTGGCTTGCCGCCTGCTGGCGGGAAGCGGCGACCATCAGGATCTGCTGGACCTGCTGATACACACCGACAGCTTGCTGGCTTGGCTGCCAATCTTGCGGCGGCGTGATCTGCACCGAAGGGACCCGGGCGTTCAGCGCCGCGACTACCTTCTGGTTGATATTGGCCGCCGGAGCGGACCATGAAACGCCATCGGGCGACAGCACAACCTGGATATTGTCGGCAGTAGTCACGGTCTGAAGAGCCGCACCGTACTGCTGAAGGATCTGCTCGATCGCATAGACGCGTGCGCTGTCGATCTGGTTCGAAAGCTGGGCGATTTCACGCTCCAGCGTCTGGATCTGCTGAGCCTGAGGCGCGTTCTGTGCTGCCTGCTGCTCGGTCTGGTCCAGATTGCCGTCATTATTGCTGTCGAGCTGCTGCAGCAGCGTCTGTGCCTGCTGCTGCTTTTGCTGGATCTGGGTGATCTGCGACGAATAGGTCGTACCGATCTGCTGGTATGCAGTGTTCAGCGCACTGCTGGCAGCGATGGTAGCGGGCGGGTTGACCACCGCGATATTGCCACTGACCTGCGCTGCGGCGGGACCGGCAACGATGGCGGCACTCGCAATGCTTGCAGCGGCGAAGGTTTTCGAAAGGAATTTCATCAGAATTGCGTTCCTACATTGAAGGAAAGAGTTTTGGTGTCGTCTCCGCGCTGCTTGATAAGCGCGTGGGATATATCGATCCTGAACGGTCCGAAGGGCGAGTTCCAGTTCACGCCCACACCCACCGTGACACGCGGCGAGATGTCGTCCCCGAGGTAGAGTTCCTTGTAGAAATCTCCGAGGAGCGGATCGTTCGCCGTACCATCGGGCGCAGTCGGATCAGTGACGTTGGCGAACTGGCCCGTGGGCTCACCATCGTCGTCCAGAACGGGTTGCAGGTAAAGCAGTTCGCCGGCCGAATTGGTCAACTGCCTGCCATTGGGGTTGTCGATAAGGTTGGGTGTGTCGAGCCCGAAGAGCGAGCCGACATCCGCCCAGATCGAAGGACGCAAGCCCATTTCACGGGCGCCCGAACCGAGCGGAATCTCGAGTTCTGCGCGGCCAAGATAATATGCACGGCCACCAAGCGCGTCGGCAAAGCGACGGTTGTCCTGATTCTGTACGTCCTCGAGCGATTCGAGGATTCGCGGCCCTTCGGGATTTTCCGGATCGACGAGGTAATTCAATCGCACGATGCGCGGACCGACGCCCCGAATGTCGAAACCGCGGAACTGCGGCTCGCCCAGGAAGAAGCGATCGGTCAGGCGCACGTCATCGAAGCCGGGGGTCGGGTTGTCCTTCAGGGCTTCGATCCATCCCCCTTCGGCATTCAGGGAGAAGATGAACCCGCTGCCGAGGTTGAACCACTTACCCATGCGCGAGCGCATGCGGAGATATTTCACATCGCCGCCCAGCCCGGCGAATTCGCCAGTCAAGGAAATCGTCTCGCCGCGTGTCGGCCGCAGCCTGCTGTCGAGGGTGTCGTGATTGATGGTCAGACCGATGATCGAAGCGGTGCGTTTGCCCACCGCTTCGCAGATGAAGCGCGAGGTGACGCACTCTTCCACCCCGTCGCCGTCGAGATCGGCAAAGTCGCTCCCGGCGATCGAGACGTCTTCGCGGTTGAGGGTATAGCTTCCGATGAGAGACATGTATTCGCTGAGGGGAACACCGGCGCGCACCGAAAGACCCGTGGTCGACTGCTCGTAGGTCGAGAAACCGCTGTTGAAATAGTCGTTATCGACCTCGCGGTGATAGACGTCCGCACCCAGCGAGATATTGCGATCGAACACATAGGGTTCGGTAAAGCTGACCTGCGCCGACTTGGAATAGCCGGAATAATTCAGGCTCAGGCCGACCGTCTGGCCACGCCCGCGGAAGTTGCGCTGGCGAATAGAACCGGAAAGAATGAACCGCTCCAGCGACGAGAACCCGGCGGAAAGCTGGAGTTCGCCCGTCGGCTGCTCTTCGATATTGGCTTCCAGGATAACGCGGTCGGGCGCACTGCCTTCGACCTGCGTGATCTCGAAGTTCTCCTGGAAATAGCCCAGCGATTTGATGCGCGCTTCCGACCGCTTGATGGCGAGGCTGTTGAACGCATCTCCTTCCGCCACGCGGAATTCGCGGCGCACGACCTTGTCCTGCGTCAGCGTATTGCCGTTGACATCGATCCGCTCGACATAGACGCGCGGCGCCTCGCGCAGGACGAAGGTGACGTCCATCGTGAGGTCTTCGGGGTTACGGCGGAATTCGGGTCGGATGTCGGCAAAGGCATAGCCGAAAGTCCCGGCAAGGTCGGTCATCTGCTCGACCGTGTCTTCGACCAGCTTGGCGTTGTAGAAATCGCCCGACTTCATCGCCAGCCGCTCGGTCAGTGCCTCGCTGTCGAAATCGCGCAATTCGCTCTGCACTTCGACATCGCCGAACTTATAGCGCTCGCCCTCTTCCACCACATAGGTGATGATGAAGTCTTCCTTGTCGGGCGTAAGTTCGGCCACGGCCGAAACCACGCGGAAGTCCGCATAGCCTTCGGTCAGGTAGAAGGTACGCAGGTTCTGCTGGTCGAAGGCAAGACGGTCGGGGTCGTAGCTGGTGTTCGAGCTGAGGAAGCTGAGCAGGCCGCCGGTCTGCTTGGTGACCATCTCGCTCTTGAGCTCGCCATCGTCGAACTTTTCGTTGCCGATAATGTTGATCTGGCGGACCTTCGATTTCGGCCCCTCCTCGATCTCGAACACGATATCGACGCGGTTCTGGCTGAGCTGCACCATCTGCGGCTCTACCGTCGCGGCGAAGCGACCCTGCCGCTTGTAGAGTTCGATGATGCGCGCAACATCGGCACGGACCTTGGAACGGGTAAAGATTTGGCGCGGGGCCAGCCGGATTTCGGGCAGGATCTTGTCGCTCTTGATCCGCTCGTTACCTTCGAGAAGGATTCGGTTGATCACCGGGTTTTCGACCACCGTGATCACGACGTTACCGCCATCGTTCACAACGCTGACGTTGGAGAAAAGCTCGGTCGCGTAAAGGTCCTTGAGGACGCCGTCGCCTGCCGCCTGCGTATAGGCATCGCCCGGACGAAGCCGGATGTAGGAGAGAATCGTCTGCGGCTCGAGACGCTGGGCACCCGATACCGCAATCGAACGAACGACATCCTGCTGCTGAACCGCCGCCGGCTGAGCGGTCTCCGGTTCTTCGGACGTTTCCTGCGCCAGTGCAGTGCTCGGCAGGCTGCCCATGATGGTTCCGGCAAGCAGGCCCGCCATGATACGCGTGGCCCGCGTATTCCTATTGCCCGCGGCAATCGCAAATCCAGTCATCGACAAGGGGGTTCCCGTCCTTGAAATCATACCTCGCCTGCCATGCGCAGACAGCCGATTGGCCCCCTGCCCGATGCAAGCTGCGCAATCAAGCCGTGTCACACCGCCGAAGGCGAATGGACATCGGCCTGTCCCCGCCTAATTCCCGAAAAAGGGAAGTTTGGCGATATCGATGAAGGTGACGAAAACCATCAGTGCAAGCACCAGTGCCACACCGGCCCGATAGGCCACCTCCGTTGAACGGGGACCCAGCGGTTTGCGGCGGATTGCTTCTGCCGCATAGAAAGCCAGGTGCCCGCCGTCGAGCGCCGGGATTGGCAGGAGATTGATGAATGCCAAGTTAAGCGAGATCAGGGCGGCGAAATTGATGAAAGCGAGCGGTCCCATGCTCAGCTGCTCGCCTGCATATTTGCCTATCGTGACCGGTCCGCCGAGTTCCTTGACCGACCGATCCCCGACGATGATCTGCTTGATACCGGTGACCATCATGTCGACCAGATTGGCGGACTGGACGAAAGACAGGCTGACCGCTTCGCCAATTCCAACCGGTTCGAAAGCCATTCCGGTAGAATAGATTCCAAGCCGCCCGACTCGCGAGGAATTGCCGAAACGATCGGTTTCCACGCTGTCGGCAATGGTGACGGGTATCGTCACCCTGTCGCCATCACGCAGGACGCCCACCTCGATCGTCTCGCCCGGGAACATCAGCACGCGGTCCTGGATGTCCTGGAACTGGCTGATCCTGTCGCCATCGATGGCGACGATCCGGTCGCCTTCCTCCAGCCCAGCCTCGCGCGCGGCGGACTGTTCGGCAAAACTCTGGATCACGTTGGTTTCGCTGGGATCGGCCGAGACCGGCTTGCCGAAGAAAGCGAAGAAGCTCGCGAAGATCGCCAGCGTGATGATTATGTTCATTGCAGGACCGGCGAAGACTATCAGCGCCCGCTTCCATAGCGCGGCGTGGTGGAAGCTGCCGTCCCGTTCCTCGGGCGTAGCCTTGTCCGCCTCATCGGGATGGGGGATGCTGGCCGGGTCCATGTCGCCCTTGAACTGGACATAGCCGCCCAGCGGCAGGGCGCAGAGTTTCCACCGTGTGCCGCGCTTGTCGGTCCAGCCGACCAGTTCCTTGCCGAAACCGACCGAAAAGGCCTGCGCTTTCACGCCGAACCACCGTCCGACGAGGTAGTGGCCAAGCTCGTGCAACGTCACCAGCGGCCCCAGCAACAACGGGAAACCGACGATATACAACCAGAAGGGAATCGAAGCGTCCAACTCAGGCAATCTCCATTTGGGCCGTGGCCAGCCTGCGCGCCGCCTCGTCGATTACGAGCACGTCATCGAGCGATTGGGGAGCAGGCGGAAGGTTTCCGGCATTCAGTACGGCCTCCACCATTATCGGGATGCGGCTGAACTTTATCTTACCAGCAAGGAATGCCGCCACGGCGACCTCGTTGGCGGCATTGAGCGTGGCCGGGGCTGACCCGCCTTCTTCCGCCGCCTGCCGCGCCAGCTTGGTCGCGGGGAAGCGTTCTTCATCGGGCTTGAAAAAGCTGAGTTCGCCAATACCCGCGAGGTCCAGCGGTTCCATCGGCGTATCCATCCGTGCAGGGTAGGCAAGGCACGAAGCGATCGGCACGCGCATGTCGGATGGACCCAGCTGGGCCAGTGTGGAGCCGTCGCGATATTCGACCATCGAATGGATCACGCTCTGCGGATGGACCACGATCCGCAAGCGGTCGAGGCCGACGGGAAACAGATGGTGCGCCTCGATCAGTTCGAGGCCCTTGTTGAACATGGTGGCGCTGTCGACACTGATCTTCGCACCCATGTCCCAATTGGGGTGCGCAATGGCCTGAGCGGGCGTGACCGCGTCCAGATCCTCGACCAGCCGCAGCGGCCCGCCACTGGCGGTGAGCGTGATCGTGCGGACTTCGTCGATCCTGCCTCCCTGCAGGCACTGGAAGATCGCATTGTGTTCGCTGTCGACCGGCAGCAGCGTCGCGCTGTGCTTCTTTACCGCAGCGGTCATCACCTCGCCGGCGGAGACCAGCGCCTCCTTGTTCGCGAGCGCCACCGTGCGTCCCTGCTCGATTGCCGCCATCACCGGGCCCAGCCCCGCACAGCCGACGATCGCCGCCATCACGATATCTGCGGGCCGCGCCGCCGCTTCGCACAAGGCTGTGCGCCCGGCTGCCACTTCGACATCCGAGCCAGCGAGCGCTTCCTTGAGTTCGGCGTAGCGGGATTCGTCGGCGATCACGGCGAGCCTGGCGCCGAATTCCCGGGCCAGCCTTGCGAGTTCCGCAGCATTGGAATGGGCCGTCAGCGCCACGATCCGCCAGGCCTCCGGATTGCGCCGGACCAGATCGAGGGTGGATGCGCCGACCGATCCGGTCGCGCCGAGGATGGTGATGCTGCGCATAATCAGGGGTGGACCTGATACCACAGGATGCCCGCTGCCAGTACCACGGGAAGAATCCCGTCGACACGGTCGAGCACGCCGCCATGGCCGGGGATGAGGTTGGAACTGTCCTTCATGCGGGCACGCCGTTTGAGCCAGCTTTCGAAAAAGTCGCCGCATTGCGCCAGGATTGCCAATCCGGCACCCACCGCCACGGCCCCCAGCCCCATCGGCGAGAATGCCCGCTCACCGACATTGGAATAGAAGAAGCCCCACGAAACGAGCCCTGCTGCAGTCATCCCCCCGAACAGGCCGGCCCAGGTCTTCGACGGGCTGATGCCGGGCGCGATCTTCGGCCCGCCGATGCTGCGCCCGCTGAAATAGGCGCCCGTGTCCGTGGCAATCACGACCGCAAGTACGCCCAGGACCACCGTGATCGGGAAGCTCATGAGGATCGAGGCTGCGGCTGCGATATAGACGAGACCGAATATCAGCCCCGCGATCCGCCAGAGCGGAGATTCCGCGCCGCGCCAGACCAGCCGCGAGAATTCGAACAGGCTTGCCGCTGCCACCGCGCCGACAAACAGATCGAACCAGAGGCCATCCAGCCAGGCGGCAAGACCGGCCACTGCCAGCATCACCAGCGCCGAGGCGACACGCACCGGGAGGTCGGATGTGCGGACCGACAGCGGCACCGCCATGTAGCGGAGCGCGCGGTCCCTCAGCACATCGCGCTTGCGCGGCACCTGTCCGGCTTCACCTTCCCCCAAAACGCCTCTCCCTGCCCGCAAACTCGGCCAGCGCATCCTGCAGGTGCTCCAGCGTGAAGTCGGGCCACAAAACCTCGGTGAAGATCATTTCCGCATAAGCGGATTGCCACAAGAGGAAATTCGACAGGCGCACCTCGCCGCTGGTGCGGATGAGCAGGTCAAGCGGCGGCAGGTCGGCCGTATAGAGGTTCGCGGCGATACTGCGCTCGGTCACTTCGCCCGCCGCCGCCGCCCTGGCCGCGGCCTGCGCGATTTCACCCCGCGCGCCGTAGTTGAGCGCAACCGCCAGAGTGCGCGAACCCTGGGCAGTCTTTGCCAATGCATCTTCGAGCATCTTCACGATATCGGGCGCAAGCGATTGCCAGTCGCCGATTATCTTCAGCCGCACGTCATTGGCGATGAATTCCGGCAGGTCGGATTTGATGAACTTGCGCATCAGATCCATCAGGTCCTCGACCTCGTCTTCGGGCCGGTTCCAGTTCTCCGATGAAAAGGCGTAGAGCGTCAGGCACTCGATCGACGTGTCCTTGAGGCCGCGCACCAGTTCGCGCACGGCTTCCACGCCCTTGCGGTGGCCCATCGCACGCGGCAAATGCTTGCGCTTCGCCCAGCGTCCGTTGCCGTCCATGATGATGGCGACATGGCGCGCATGCTGGGTTTTTTCGGTCATTGGCGAAAGACTATCCGAAAAGCCGGTTACTGGCTCAGGATTTCCTGTACCTTCTTGGCTACGAGCTGGTCCGTCTCGGTCACATATTGATCGGTCAGCTTCTGGACTTCGGTTTCGCCGCGCTTCTGGTCGTCTTCCGAGATTTCCTTCTTCTTCTCGTCTTCCTTCAGCGCTTCCATGCCGTCACGGCGAACATTGCGGATGGCGATCTTGGCCTTCTCGCCATATTCCCCGGCCACCTTGGCGAGCTGCATGCGGCGTTCCTCGGTCAGGTCGGGCATCGGCAGGCGGACGTTCTGGCCGTCGATCATCGGGTTGAGCCCGAGATTCGCTTTGGCGATACCCTTTTCGACCGCGGTGACATTGGCCTTGTCCCATACCTGCACGCTCAGCATGCGCGGTTCGGGAGCCGATACGGTGGCGACCTGGTTCAATGGCATCATCGAGCCATAAACCTCGACCATAACCGGATCGAGCAGGCTGGTGTTGGCGCGGCCTGTGCGCAGGCCCGAAAGATCGCCCCGCAGGCTGTCGATCGCGCCTTTCATCCGGCGTTCGATATCTGCTTTGTCGTATTTTGCCATGGTCGGCTTCCTCGTCTTTTCAGTCGTCTCTTATGCGGTGTGATCGGTCACGATGGTCTGCACGCCCTTGTTCGAAAGCACGCGCGCCAGATTGCCCTTCTCGCGGATGGAGAAGACCACGATCGGAATATCATTGTCACGGCATAATGCCACGGCGCTGGCATCCATGACCCTGAGATTGTCTGCCAGAACCTTGCCGTAACTCACGGTTTCGTAACGTTTGGCATCGGCATTGCGCTTGGGATCGCTGTCGTAAACCCCGTCGACGCTGGTTCCCTTGAGCAGCGCATCGCAGTTCATTTCTGCGGCCCGCAGAGCCGCGCCGCTGTCGGTGGTGAAATAGGGTGCGCCAACGCCGGCAGCAAAGATTACCACGCGGCCCTTTTCCAGGTGCCGTTCGGCCCGGCGGCGGATCACGGGTTCGCACACCTGGTCCATCTGCACCGCGCTCTGCACGCGGGTCTGGACGCCCAGCTGCTCCAGCGCGCTCTGCATCGCCAGCGCATTCATCACCGTGGCGAGCATGCCCATGTAATCGGCCTGCGCGCGGTCCATCCCCTGCGCCGCCCCGGCCATGCCGCGGAAGATGTTGCCCCCGCCGATGACGAGGCAGATTTCGAGGCCCGTTTCCTTGGCCGCCTTCACTTCCTGCGCCAGCTCCAGAACGAAAGCCGGATCGATCCCGAACTGCTGGTCCCCCATCAGCACCTCGCCCGACAATTTCAGGAGGACGCGGTTCATCTTCGGGAGGGTCATGCTGGCTGGTCTCTATCTGCAGGGTTTGCGGCTCCTTAGCCATGAAGGGCTTGAGGCGCAAAGGGAAAGGCCGCGAGAGGGCGAAGGGCGCTTGGCGCGCGGAGAGCAGACACGTAAAAACATCCGGCGGCGAGCCCGGACTGTAGCGCCGTGGGAAGCACCTGCGCTCAAGCAGCCCGAAGGGCGGTAGCGCAGATAGAAACAGATCACGCGGTCGGGCGAACCTTGCGCGAGGCGAGGCGTAGCTCCCGAGAGCGAGAATGACGGGGACCTTTTGCAGATTGCTCTGCGAAAGACCCCGCGGGCGGATGCCTGATCGGCGCGGTTCGGGTGGCGGCCCCGCCGGACCTCATGCA
>NZ_JBSXNU010000026.1:0-73119 GCF_056857815.1 Qipengyuania sp. B-5
CCGTATTGAGCGGTGCTTCGCCAAGCTCAAATGCTCGCGCCGCCTCGCAACCCGATACGACAAAACCTCAGCAAGCTATCTCGGCTTCATACATATCGCCGCCGCCCGCCTCTGGACCAATAAGTTTGTCAACAGGGCCTAAGTAACCGCTTCGATTGCGTGATCGGTGGTGACAGCATCGGCAAGGGACCCGACGGTCGGCACATAGCCAAGCCCTCCCCCGAACCACTTTTCAAGGCGCGTGAGTGCTGTGGCGGCGGACGCATGGTCTTCATAGGCGACAGCAGCTACGATATGAGAGCTGCGCGAGCGGCAAATGTGCCAGTCGTCGCAGCGTGCTATGGCTATTGCGACAAGTCCCGTGAAGAACTCGGCGCGGACGCTGCGATTGATTCGCTAGCTCAATTGGTGGACGCGCTCGAGCAGCTGTGATTGCACGCCCTGCCCTTACGGCACGGCGGATCGGCGCGCATACGGTTGCAACCGCCACCCGAAAGTGCCACTTCGCCATGGCAATTGACCTTTACGTAAACGAAAAAGCAGGAGCAGCCCCATGAGCATCGACTTCAAGGACAAGGTAGCCATCGTCACCGGCGCAGGCGGCGGCCTGGGCCGCGAGTACGCACTCGAACTCGCCCGCCGCGGTGCGAAGGTCGTGGTGAACGATCTTGGTGGTTCGCGCGACGGTACCGGGCATTCGGACATGGCTCTGCAGGTCGTCGAGGAAATCGAAAAGGCCGGCGGTGAAGCTGTTTCCAATGGCGGCAGCGTCACCGAATTCGAACAGATGGAAAAGATGGTCGCCGACGCCAAGCAGAAATGGGGCGGCGTTCACATCGTCATCAACAACGCCGGCGTCCTGCGCGACAAGACCTTCGCGAAGATGACGATGGATGATTTCGAATTCGTGGTCGACGTACACCTGAACGGTTCTGCCAATGTAACCAAGGCGGCTTGGGAAACCATGCGCGAGCAGGCCTATGGCCGCGTGCTGATGACCGCCTCATCGACCGGACTGTTCGGCAACTTCGGCCAGGCGAACTACGGTGCTGCCAAGCTAGGCCTTGCAGGCCTCACCAAGACGCTCCAGCTCGAAGGCGCGAAATACAATATCAAGGTCAACACGATCTCGCCCGTGGCAGGGACGCGTATGACCGAAGATCTGTTCCCCGAAGAGGCCTTCAAGCTGTTCGACCCAGTGAACGTGGTTCCGGCCGCGCTCTTCCTCGTCAGCGAAGACGCACCCACCAACGCCATCGTCGGTGCAGGTGCCGGCGGCTTCCACTCGGCATGGACCGTGATGAACGACGCCGTCTGGCTGAAGGACGAAGAGCGGACGGTTGAAGGCTTCGCTGCCAACTGGGACAAGATCAGCGAATTCTCCAACCTCAAGGCGCCGCAGTCCGGCAGCGAGCAGTCGGGTAATATCCTTACTGCCATGCAGAAAGTAACCGGCACGGGCCCCGCCTCCGCCCGCGGCTGAGCACGGCAAAAGGGAATAATGCCCCCGGTTCATGCCTTGAACCGGGGGTTTTTCTCGCCTTCGCGCGACCGTATTGACGTATTAATACACTAGGACTATCTTTTCTCGATTATCAACGGGGAGAGATGGCAATGTATAGCCAGGAAGACCTGAATTCGGCAGTGGCCGCAGGCGCGATCAGCGCCGATGCCGCCAGTGCCCTGCGTGCACATGTCGCCGCATCGCGCGACGCAATGCCCGCCGATGCGGAGCATTTCCGCCTCATCACCGGCTTCAACGACATCTTCGTCAGCATCGGGGTTGTAATCCTGCTCATGGCTATGGGTGCCATCGGCGATGCCATCTGGAGCAATCAGGATGGCCCCTCGCCCGTAAGTGGCCTGCTTGTCGCTGGTACCGCCTGGATGCTGGCCGAGTTCTTCACCGCCAAGAAGCGTATGGCGCTTCCCAGCATCCTCTTGCTGCTCGGGTTCGTGGGCGGTCTATTCTTCGGACTCCTCGGGCTTGCTGTCACGATCGCCGGTATCGATAGCGGCCAAGGCAATGAAACCCTGGCGACGCTGCTCATCGCAGCATCCGGGCTTCTGACTGCCGGTGCAGCCTGGTTGCACTGGAAACGCTTCATGGTGCCGATCACAATTGCCGCAGGTGCAGCGGCTATCGCGGGCACCGTTATCGCATTGATCATCGCAGCGGTCGGTCCGAATAACCCTGATATCGAAACGATTATCCTCGGCCTCGTCTTCGTCGCGGGCCTGGCGGTCTTCGCTTTCGCAATGCGCTGGGACATCAGCGACCCGCGTCGCGAAACGCGCCGGAGCGATGTAGCCTTCTGGCTCCACCTGCTTGCCGCTCCCGCTATCGCGCATCCGATCTTCGCCCTGATCGGCGTTACCGAGGGTGACAATATCGGGGCGGGCGCAGCTTTGGCGGTACTCGGCGTCTATATCGTCTTCGGCATCGTGGCGCTGGCGGTCGATCGCCGCGCGTTACTTGTTTCGGCACTGGCCTACGTATTGATCGCCCTGACCTTCCTGTTCCGGGAATTCGGAGCGGTGGAACTCAATTTCGCCCTAACCGCGCTGGTCATCGGTTCAGCCCTGCTTACGCTGAGCGCGCTATGGACCCCGATCCGCCGCAACGTGGTTAAAGGGTTGCCCGGTAATATGCAGGCCCGGCTTCCAGCCACCGCCTGACAATCGGACCACCGAGAGAAGGGCTCGTCCGGAAGGACGGGCCCTTTTTCGTTTCAATCTATCGCCTTCAGCAACCGGCGCTCGATGGGCGCCATGACTCCCGCCAGCGCGTGACCGCGCTTGAGCACCTGCCCGTGTTCGCCGAATAGCGTCCACATACCCTGCTTACCGCGGAGTGAAGGCCGCTTCTCGACCCGCGCCTGTGGCCGCTCCGCATGTCGCACAAAGGCCGCGAACGTCGCAGCATCCTTCGTGAAATCCATGGCATAATCGCGCCACTGTCCGGCTGCGACCATCCGCCCATAAACGTCGAGTATCTTTGTCAGTTCTTCACGCGTGAAGCCGACCTGTTCGGGTTTGCGACCGGGAAAGGCTACGACAGTCGCGCCGCCGGGCTGCACCATCAATCGTTGGTTCCGTTACGCTTGGTCGAAGCGGATTCACGTTCCTCGCGCAGGGTATCGAGTTCGTTGCGCAGCGCTTTTAATTCGGCTTCCAGCTTTTCCACGCAGTCGCGGCTGGGCACACACGGATCGTCGCAAGGGGTCCCATAGGGCAGGAACTCCTTCACCCAGTCCTCGGCAGGAACCAGCGTGCTGCGCGCCTTGAGACCGATCATCGTCGCACCTTCAGGGACTTCATCGGTCACTACGGCATTGGCGCCAATTCGCGCACGGCGTCCCACGGTGATCGGGCCGATAACCTGTGCGCCCGAACCGATGATGACATCGTCGCCGATTGTGGGGTGCCGCTTGCCGCCCTGTCCATTGGTGGGATTGGTCCCGCCGAGCGTCACACATTGGTAGATGGTGACATTATCGCCAATCTCGGCTGTCTCGCCGATAACGGTAAAGCCGTGATCGATGAAAAAGTTGCGGCCAATCCTGGCACCCGGATGAATGTCGATCCCTGTGACCATCCTGCTCCAGTGGTTCACGAGCCGGGCAAGGAAAAAGAGGTCCGCTTCGAACAGCCAGTGGGCGACGCGGTGATATGCCAGCGCCCAGACGCCGGGATAAAGCAGCACCTCCCAACGGGTGCGGGGCGCAGGATCGCGCGCCTTGATCGAGTCCAGATAGGCGATCAGCCGTTCGAACATGGCCGCAATCCTCTCACTTGTCGCAAATCAAAGCAAGCGCGCCTGTTCTGGACCCTCCACGGCCTCCAGCGCATCGCGCCAGATGGACATGGTGGCAGGCTGCTTGCGTTCAAGGCTGAGCCGGTCGATTTCGGCAACGATCCGCTCGATTGCTGCATAGCTGCGCTCCATCCGGGGGACCAGATAGGCAGGCGCGCCCTCACCCAATGCGAGCCCTCGCTGCATGGCATGGCTTAACATCAATTTGGCAGCCATTTCGTCGCCGGGGGGGCCGATTTCGAGCTGAAGCGCAGCGCCCATACGGCTTCTCAGATCGGGCAACGATATCTCCCACCCTTCGCCGCTTACCGTAAGGAGCAAGGGGTAACCGTCTTCCCGCGCACGATTCCAGGCGTGAAAAATTTCCGTTTCGTCCCTGGTGTCGGCATCGTCGATTGCTCCGCCGCCCGTATGGGACGCAAACCAGCTGGCAAACAGAGACTTGCCCGAACGCGATGGACCGTCGAGAATTGCAGTACCGAACGGCCAGTCATGCGATGCGGCAAGCGCCTCGACCACCTGCAGATTGCCTTCTCCCACTACGATACTGGCGGGCTCCTGAGGCCCAAGATGGGAGAGGGGAAGCGCGATTTGCGTCATAACAACCAGCTTGCGCGGCGCTTAGCGGCTGATCAAGAGCGCGGTCGCTCCCTGCTGTACCGTAAAGCCCTGGGCGCGGAGTGCCTCGGCAAGGCTGCCGATCGATCCGGAATAACTTACAGTCATGACGGAAGTGCCGCCGATAGCTGTCGAGCGCACCCCGGTAGAGCGTACACCCGGAGTACCGCGAACATCGGCCAGAATTGCGCCGAAGGCCGTTGCATCCGGCGACTGGAACTGGACCGTATAGAGAGCGACCGAGCCCTCGGGCGGTGGCCGGTTGATCGGCGCGGCGCTAATGGCACCATCGCTCGCCTCTGTCGGCTCGAGGGCGGCTTCCTCGCGTCTCTGATCCTGCGCGCGAAGCTGACGGCCGAGGTCGACAAGCCGCTGGATCGCGGGATTGAGATCGCCGGTTTTCACGTTGAGCGTGGGATCGGGCCTGATCGTGCCCTCCGCCAAGGCCGCCTGGAACATTGCATCGAAGCGCCGCACCGCGCTTGCGAGCATCGCTGGCAACTGTGCGGAATTTTCGGCACGCATGGTAAAGCTATCGAGAAATTCGCTGTCGGGGCCATGCCGTGCAGTAAACGTGCCTTCGATAGGTCCGCCGGGATAGGTGTAGCGCAGTTTCGCAATCGGGACCAACACGTCCGCCGCGCCGAATTCGTCGAGAATATTGTTCCACCACACCCGACTGCGCCGCGTGGTTTGGCCAAAAGTGAGCAAAAGCGATTCGCCGCCCGATCCTTGCGGACGAACATAGTTCACGCGACTTTGCCCCGTCTGGAACTCGGCCCAGGCGCGCTGCCAGTCGTTGCGCTGTTCGAACATGAGCTGTGTACCGCCTGAAACGGTCACCGGAAGGAGGAGCATCGGCGCACTGCGCGCAGCCCCCCCTTCATCGCCCAGATAGGCCGCCGCACGCTCGCGGTCGAAAACCACGCCTAACGTGGCAACGTAGCGTTTGGGACCGAGGCGCTCCTGTTCGATAACGATAGCGGACACCAGTCCGGTGATGCGTGATTCGGGCAGATCGGGCCCATCGAGTCTTTCCCACGCCTTGACCTGTGCTTCGAGCCAAGCCTCTTGGCGCGCCTCGATGCCGCTATCGGCGCGCACATCTACCTCGATACCCGAAACCTGAATATCGCGCGATGCTGCAACCGGTGCAATTCCGCGTTCACCCCCGACTTGCGCTTGCGCAAACCAGCCAGCTCCGCCTGCCAGCGCAAGACCGGTAGCGGCAAGGGCGATTCGGTTGCGCCGGCTGAGGGGGAAAAACGTCCGCATGGGTACTTGCTGCGCCTTTTGCCCAAAGCATTCGGGAAATCCAAGCAGGAATGCTGGAAATTACAGGCAAATTGCGCAAAGGCGCTTGGATGAGCAGTGACACGCCTTCTTATACCTATGAACAAGCCGGGGTTTCGATCGATGCGGGCAACAGGCTCGTCAAGGCGATCGGCCCGCTGGTCAAAGCCACCATGCGTCCGGGTGCAGACGGCGAAATCGGCGGTTTTGGTGGATTTTTCGATCCCAAAGCCGCGGGATACAAGGATCCGCTTCTGGTCGCCGGCAACGATGGCGTGGGCACCAAGCTAAAGCTCGCCATAGATACCGACCGTCACGATACAGTAGGGATCGACCTTGTCGCCATGTGCGTCAACGACCTTATCGTTCAGGGCGCGGAGCCGCTGTTCTTCCTGGACTATTTCGCGACGGGCAAGCTGGAGAATGGCGTTGCCGAGCGTGTGATCGCGGGGATCGCGGAAGGTTGCAAACAGGCCGGATGCGCGTTGATCGGTGGCGAGACGGCGGAAATGCCCGGCATGTATGCCGGTGGGGATTACGATCTTGCCGGCTTCTGCGTCGGGGCGGTCGAACGCGGCGAACAATTGACCGGCAAAAGTGTTGCCTCTGGTCATGTCCTGCTTGGTCTCGCCAGCTCGGGCGTTCATTCGAACGGCTTTTCCCTTGTGCGCCGTCTTGCAGAAGACAAAAGCTGGAAGCTCGATCGTCCCGCCCTGTTCGATCGGGACCGGCTTCTCGTGGAGACCCTGCTCGAACCTACCCGCATCTACGTGAAGACCCTGCTTCCCCTCGTTCGCGACGGCCTGATCGACGCCATGGCCCATATCACTGGCGGAGGATTGCTGGAGAACATTCCGCGGGTACTGCCGCAAGGCGCACATGCCGAAGTCGATGCCGATGGCTGGAGCCAACCCGGGCTCATGGCCTTCCTGCAGGCGCAGGGAAATATCGAACCGGGCGAGATGGCGCGCACCTTCAACTGCGGTGTCGGCATGGTGCTGGCAGTCGCGCCGTCCAAGGTCGAACTCGTCCGCAGCCGTCTCGAGGAGGCCGGCGAGGAAGTTCTGGCAGTTGGACGAATAGTGGGCGGAGATAAAGGCTGTACGGTCCGAGGCTCGCAGGGAACTTGGTCTGCACGCGAGGACTGGAAGGCAGTCCATCTTGGCTGACAAGGCGAAGATTGCGGTCTTCATTTCCGGGCGCGGCAGCAACATGGCCGCGCTGCTCTATGCCTCACAGCTGCCTGATTCGCCTTACGAAGTGGTATTGGTCGCAGCGAACGATCCAGAAGCACAGGGACTTGAGCTGGCCGCAGCGGAAGGGGTCCTTACTTTCGCTCTGTCACACAAGGGGTTGGGGCGCGCCGAACACGACGCTGCGATGGAACAGGCCGCGCGAGACGCAGGAGCGGACTATATCGCTCTTGCAGGTTACATGCGCATCCTGACCGAACGGTTCGTCGAAAACTGGCAGGGGCGGATGCTCAACATCCATCCCTCACTGCTGCCGAAATATCCCGGATTGGACACTCACCAGCGTGCGATCGACGCTGGCGACCGTCACGGCGGGGTATCTGTCCATCTCGTCACGTCCGAGCTCGATGCCGGCGAAGTGCTTGGACAGATACGCGTGAAAATCCGGGATGGCGAAACTCCCGGCAGTCTGGCCGAACGTGTCCGTTTTGCAGAACATCAGCTCTACCCGCGCGTGTTAGGCGATTATGTTCGCCGGGAAAGCGATCCGTCCTATTTGCTGGACAAGATTCGCGAACTCGCGCTTGCCTTGCCGCAGACGCATGAACGCGAAAGTCACGGTACACCGGGCTGGCGCGCCGGAAGCGAGAAATCGGGCAAGTACTTCGCCTATTTCAGCGACAGGCATCATGGCAGCGACTACACCGCCTTGCTGGTCAAGACGAGTGGCATGGACGAGCTTCTGGACCTCGTCGAAGCGCAGCCGCAGACCTATTTCAAGCCTGCCTATTACGGTGCCAGCGGGTGGATCGGGCTCATCCTCAATCGCCCTGAACTGGACTGGGAACATGTCGGCGAATGGCTTGAACGAAGCTGGCGCAGCGTCGCACCGAAGTCTGCGACAAAACTCATGAATGTGGCGGACGAATTCTGATGGGACGCCTGACACCCTATATCTTCTTCCTCCTTGCGATTCTTGCGTTCGTCATGATCGCGCTCCAGCCGGACGACAGTTGGCAGACCGAGGAAGTAGATATGCTCGACGCAGTGCTGATCACTGCTGGCGTGCTCATCGGCGCGCACCTGCTGCGCAAACTGGGCCAGACCCTTTATACGCGCTGGAAAGACCGGCGGCATTGATCCCGCCCCGCCCGCATCCGTTCGCCCGTTCGGCAATGGCAGAGCGGGCCAACCGGCTGATTTCCGAAGTGTGGGCACGAGGTTGGGACGAAAAACCCAGACTCGAGCCGGACTATATCTGGAGAGCCGGCAGCAAAGGATATTCGCCTGAAGACGAAAGTTCGATTCGCAGCGAAGAGGAAGTTGTCGATTTCCGGCTGAGACTCGAGCGATTATGTGCCTCTCTCATCGAAGAGGCACAGCTCAATGCGCTCGGCCATACCATGGCGTATGGCCAGTTGAAGAACGCGGTTCGCAAGCGCCACGCGCTGGGCAGGTTGTGGTGGGAAAAACCGGAGCTTGGCCGGACGCCGATCGCCGCGCCTATCATCGTGTTGGGACAGATGCGAAGCGGTACGACACGCTTGCAACGCCTGATTGCTGCCGATCCGCGCCATGCGGGAACACGTTTTTGCGATAGCCATGACCCCGTGCCAGCCACGCCCGATCTGCGTCCAATCAAGGCATGGGCAGCCTTGTTCATGGCACGCAGAATCAACCCCTGGCTGGACACGCTCCACCCCTTTGGCCCCACCCGTACCGACGAGGAAATCGGCTGGTTAAGCGCAGCGCTTTCCCCGACGGCCTTCGAGGCACAGTGGCATATTCCTTCCTTCCTTGCGTTCAGCGAGGCGCGAGACGCTGGGCCCCTCTATCGCGAATTCGTCCGAATTCTACGAACCGATGCCGCATTTCGCGGTAATGCGCATATGCCGCGCGTGCTCAAATGCCCGCAATTCGCGGAAGATGGCGAAGCTCTGCTCGCGGAGTTTCCTGATGCGCGGGTAGTGCGCAGTTATCGCGATGCGCAGGATGTGCTGGCCAGTAGCGTATCGATGGTCGCAAGTCAGATGGCTTTTCAGAGCGACCGTCACGACCTGGCCGCGCTGGAGAACGAATGGGCACGCAAAATGAAACTTCGCGACCAACGGATGGACGAAGCGCTATCCGCTTTCGACGGCACGACCGCTGATGTCCGTTTCACCGAACTTGGACGCGACTGGCGCGGAACCATGGCGGCCACCTATGAAAAACTCGATATGGGATTCAACACGGCCGCAGAGCGCGCGATGACAAGAGAACAGACGCGTTCCCGAAGTGGCTCGCACGCGCATCACAGCAAGATAATGAAAGAATTTCTGGCCTAAAGGCAGTCGGGCCCAGTGTTCTCCGAGCGTGTGATCTCGATGCTCGAAATCAGCGGGCCGTCAAAGCCAATCCGCCACATGCTCGGCCCGCCGACATCGGGCGAATCGCTCTGAACGCTGCCTCGGACGAGAAGCTCCCCATCGTGGTGGATCATATCGTCGATATTGATTTTAGGTCTGCTGACACCTCCGCGGAAAGCGCGGTCTCTTTCGACGAAAGCATCGAAGCCCCGGGTACGCCACCCCATTACCTTCGACACGACAACATCTTCTGTCACGAGCCTGGCGGCGCGCTGATAGTCGAGTGCGTTAAGAGCTTCTGCCATTTCGCGCACCTTCGCTTCGCGCGCAGCGCGGGGGCGTTTGAGAAGGAGCGAGCCAAAAACCATAACGGGCGCATGCTTAGCAAAACATGCGCCCGTCTAATAACACATTTGTTTCTTGCGGAGACTTTTCGAAGAAATCTGTTCTCCGCCAGATAATCAGCCGACGATTTCGTCTTCGGCGAAGAAGAATTCGATTTCGGTCTTGGCGTTCTCGTCGCTGTCCGAACCGTGGACCGAATTGGCTTCGATCGATTCTGCATAGGTCTTGCGGATGGTGCCTTCGTCGGCATCCGCCGGATTGGTAGCGCCCATCACGTCGCGATTGCGTTTTACAGCGTCTTCACCCTCGAGAACCTGCACGACAACCGGCCCAGAGATCATGAAATCGACCAGTTCACCAAAGAAGGGGCGTTCCTTGTGGACTGCGTAGAAGCCTTCGGCCTGTTCCCTGGTCATGTGGATGCGCTTCGAAGCGACGACGCGCAGGCCGGCATCTTCGAGCATCTTCGTAACCGCGCCAGTCAGGTTGCGGCGAGTGGCATCGGGCTTGATGATCGAAAAGGTGCGGGTAACCGCCATGATATGTATTCCTTGCGAAGAATTTGCTGGGGGAGAGAGTTCTCGCGCGCGCCCCTAGCGTCCGTCGCGAGCGGGGGCAAGAATTACTCGAAGCCGCGGGCGACGCTGAGCTGAGCCTCGGTCATGCTCCCCTCCTTCGTCACGCTGAGTGTAAAACTGATCCCGTCCTCGCGATTTTCGCCACCAAGGGTGGTCGCGTTTGTACCGTCGATCTCCACTTCCGGGTCGATTCCGGCTTCGAGCGCTTGTTCGCGATAGTATTCCACGACCTGCGCTCGTTCGTCGGACGTGGTGAAATCCAGTGTCACAAAGGTACCCTCGCCGTGATCAACCCGCGTTGTGCCGGTGACTTGCGCGCCGGGATACAGCAGGAAGGGCTCAGGCAGGTCGGGCGGGACATCCTTGCCCGCGCGCATCGTGGTGGTTACTCCGTCCGCATCGGTATGCGTAGCGCGAACTTCGCCACTTGCGGGATCGATATCGTAGGAGCCGACCGGCTCGATATTATCGCCCCCATTCTTATCTGCGTTGCCAATATTGTCGGCACTATTGCAGGCAGAGAGGAGGAGAGCAGATAGCCAGAGGCTGGAAAGCGTGCGTCTCATACCCGTTCGACGGGCGAAGTCACGGCAAGTTCCTGAAAGCTCAACGACCTTCGCGCCAACCGCCCTCCGGGGTTTGCTTGAATATACGGTTGTCGATGCCGTCGCGTGCAGCAAGCTCACGCCAGAGATCCCGCGCAGCGTCGGCTGCCTCCGCGTCGAAAAGCAGCATCGCACGATCGAAGGTGCCGACTTCCTCGCGCCATCGCCCATCGGCTAAGATGACTATTCGCGCTTCATTCGGTGCAGAGCAGTAATCCGAAATCAGTATCGGCTGGCAGGCAGCGTGGGGGTCGTCCACAGCCCCGTTGGCGAGAAAGCTGGTGCCGCCTTGCTCCCACATGACCTGTGAAAGACGCTCGCGCAGAACTTCGTCAGCGGCCACTACCAGCAATCGCTCGCCCGCTTGCATTACCTTGCGGGCGAGCTTGGTTACCGTCACATCCACCGGATCGCGGCTTAACTGGTAGAAGTCGACGCGGATTGAAATGGCCCTTTCGACTAAGAATGATCGCTTGCCTCGCTGCGCCTTAGCGCGGCTTTGGTTCAGCTTTCAGCGGTATCCGCAACCAGCCGGTCGATGAGGCGCACTCCATAGCCCGTCGCACCCTTGTCCCATGTGCGACCCTGCTTTTCGGACCATGCCATGCCGGCGATATCGATATGAGCCCAAGGCGTACCATCGGCGATGAAACGCTGGAGGAATTGCGCGGCGGTGATCGAACCGGCCCCCTTGCCGCCGATATTCTTCATATCGGCGATTGGGCTATCGATCAGCTTGTCATACGCCTTGTCGAGCGGCATCCGCCAGACCTTGTCGCCCACAGCTTCTCCCGCTTCGGCGAGATCTTTGGAGAGCTTGTCGTCGTTCGAAAAAAGGCCGGCATATTCATGGCCCAGCGAAACGATGATCGCTCCGGTTAGCGTGGCGAAATCCACGATTCGCGAAGGTTTGAATTCCACCTGCGTCCAATGCAGCGCATCTGCCAGGACAAGGCGGCCTTCGGCGTCGGTATTGAGTATTTCGATGGTCTGGCCGCTCATCGATTTGACCACGTCGCCGGGACGCTGTGCGTTGCCGTCGGGCATGTTCTCCACCAGGCCCATCACACCGACGACATTGGCCTTGGCCTTGCGCTTGACCAGCGCGAGCATGCCGCCCGCGACTGCTCCCGCTCCACCCATATCCCATTTCATATCTTCCATGCCCGGTCCCGGCTTGATCGAGATGCCCCCGGTATCGAAGGTCACCCCTTTACCGACGAAGGCAATCGGAGCCTCGCCACCGCCGCCGTTCCAGCGGATGGCGAGGATGCGGGAATCACGCGAGGATCCCTGCCCGACCCCGAGAAGCGAGCCCATGCCGAGCTTTTCCATCTCGGCTTCGTCCAGAACGATCAGTTCCGCGCCGGTCCCTTCGAAGCGTTCTTGGCAGCGCTCCACGAAGCTCTCGGGATAAAGGATGTTTGCCGGTTCGGTGACCAGCTCACGAGTGAATTCGACGCCTTCCGCAAGCGCGGCTCCGTCCGCCCAGGCTGCTTCCATGCCTTGGGGCGCTCCGACCACGGTAACGCCTTCGAGCGTAATCTTCTGATCGTCCTTCATCTTCGTGCGATAGACGTCGTAGCGCCAGTTACGCAGGCGGAGACCGAGGAGGACATGCGCTACTTCGACAGCGGAAAGATCGCTTTCCGATAGGTCGAGTACGAGGTTCTTGTCGCCGCTCGACTGGTATTTGCCAGCCAGAGCTGCGCCGGCCTTTTCCAGATTTGCAAACCGCGCCTCGTCGTTCCGGTCGCCCGCACCGGCCAGCGCAAGGCGCGCAACTTCGCCCGCTTCTTCCACGAAGCCATCGAAGGTCTGTCCGACATTGCCCTTGAAACGGGCTGCCTGCGCTCCAGCGCGCATCGCTGCATTTGTGGCGGCAGGAAGCTTGCCCTTGTCTACCACATGCGCAATGAGACGCGCGCCTTGCGGACGGGACTGGCTAAACTGGATGTGCATGGGTTCTCCCGAATTCTCTGATGGCCGGCATACGCCTCGATGGTGGGCATCCCGGATGAACGCGATTGCGATTAGGCGTGGCTGGTGCGATAGGCAAGCCATGCACCGGGCCCGCGCGAAATCCTCCTTCGATGCTATGCACTTGTGGGGGACCGCAAGCGCCGCCATTGCCCTTCTGTCCGCCTCTCCGGTCATAGCCCAGGATGGCGCGGCGGCAGGCGTCGGCACTGTAGAACAGCCGGAAGGCGAGAACCCTACCGACCTGCCCCCGCCCGAAGATACGCAGGAGCCGGTCGTCGTTGCTTCCGAGAGCGATCTTCCGCCGGAAAGTGTCGAATTCAATGCCGCAGGCGAACGCCAGATTTCCTTTGCCGCCGATATCCTCAGTTACGATTCCGAGGCCGAAACCACCACTGCGGAGGGCAACGTGGTCATGCGAACGGGGGATCGTTCGCTGCGTGCCGATACTGTCAGCTGGAGCCAGCGCACCGGCGTAATCGTCGCCAGCGGCAACGTTCGCTTCGTCGACGAAAATGGCAACCAACTCTACACCGAGCGTGTAGAGCTGACGGACGAATTCGAGGCTGGTGCGATGGAAGACCTGCTGCTCGCATTGCGGCAAGGCGGGCGCCTCGCCGCCAATCGCGGTCTTCGCGAAAGTGATGGCACGGTCACGCTTGAGCAGGCGGCTTACAGTGCCTGCGCAGTGGTTACGCCCGAAGGCTGTAACAAGGAACCGAGCTGGCGCATCACGGCCGATCGGGTGACCTATGATCCTTCGGATTCGCAAGTCCGGTTTCGCGGAGCCTACCTCGAACTGTTCGGCGCCCGAATCCTGCCCTTGCCGGGTCTGTCGGTGCGGACCGACGGCGGACCGGTTTCGGGCTTTCTTGTGCCCGACTTGCGCATCTCCGAAAATAACGGGGTTGAGGTATCAGGCAGCTATTACGTCAGGTTGGCAGACAACAAAGACCTGACCCTGTCCGCCTATCTCTTTTCGGATACCAAGCCGATGGTTTCCGCGCAGTGGCGCCATCTCACCGAGAAGGGCGCATACCAGATAACGGGCTATGTCACCCACAGCCGCCGCATTTCAGATTTTGCAGACCAGACCGACAATTCGGAATCGGGTCCACGCGGATATCTGTTCGCCAACGGCCGTTTCCAGTTCTCACCCGAATGGAGCCTGACAAGCTCAGTCAGGATGGCGAGCGACAAGACCTTCCTGCGGCGATACGACATCAGCCGCGATGACCGTCTTCGTTCCATGGTCGACCTGGAACGGATAGACAGCGATTCCTATCTATCCATTGCCGGATGGGCGACGCAGACGCTGCGCCTCAATCAGGATCAGGACCAGGTTCCGATCGCGCTTCCCGTGATCGACTGGAGACAGCGGATCGACGATCCGTTTGCCGGTGGGCAACTCGAATTGCAGCTCAACAGCCTGGCGATCATGCGCAAGGCTGGACAGGATACGGAACGCGCCTTTGCCAAGGCCGAATGGAGCCGGAAGGCCATAACCGGTTTCGGACAGGTCGTGACGGTGACCGGTCTGCTACGCGGGGATGTCTATCACTCCGACGACAATTTCCTGAACGAGACCGCTTCCTATCGCGGAAATCCGGGGTGGGAAACTCGCGGGGTGGCGCTGGGTGCTGTCGACGTCGAATGGCCGTTCATCGGTGAATTTTTGGGCGGCCAGCAAGTGTTCACTCCGCGCATCCAGCTGGTAGCGACCCCGAAAATCAAGAATCTCGCCATTCCGAACGAAGACGCGCGTGCTATCGATCTCGAAGATTCCAACCTCTTCGCGCTCAACCGGTTTCCCGGCTATGACCGGATCGAGGACGGAGCCCGCATTACCTACGGGTTCGACTGGCAACTGCGCCGACCGGGCTGGGAGTTTTTCACCACGCTCGGCCAGTCCTATCGGCTGGATAGGGACCGGGAAATCCTGCCGGACGGAACGGGCCTGTCCGAGAAGGTGAGCGATTTCGTGGGACGTACCGAAGTACGCTATCGGGATTTCGTCAAGCTGACCCACCGGTACCGACTCGACAAGGATAACCTTGCCGTACGTCGCAATGAATTCGACGCAACTGTGGGTTCCAGCCGTACCTACGCCGAAATAGGCTATTTGCGGTTGAACCGGAACATCACCAGCGTGGAAGATCTTCAGGACCGTGAAGAGCTGCGCACTGCCGTCCGTGTCGCTTTTGCCAATTACTGGTCGGTGTTCGGCTCCGGCGTGTTCAACCTCACCGATCGAGAAGAAGACCCCACCCTATCGAGCGACGGGTTCCAGCCGATCCGCACCCGGCTCGGCGTCGCATATCAGGACGATTGCCTCGAACTGGGCGTGACCTGGCGACGCGACTATGTTTCGGCGGGTGACGCGCGCAGGGGTGATACGTTCCAGCTATACTTCAGTCTGAAGAATCTGGGTTTTCGCTGACGCGGTGATGTTGGCAGCGCTGCGCAAACACGCTATCCGCCGCGGCGCAATCAGCTACGGTTAAGCCGGTGACAGGCAAAGCCGTATCTATTCAGGCGCAAACAGAGCGCCGCAAGGGAATACACGCGTGAACGCAAATATCGTATCGAAACTGCTTGGTCTCTCTGCCGCAATGGCTCTGGCCTCCACCGCTTCAGGCGTGCAGGCGCAAGATGCTGCGCCAGAAGCCAATCCGCTTGGATTGCCGCAGCAGCCGACTTTGCTGGCGGATCCCGACCCGAATGTTCGCCGCGCTACCGCTGTCGTGAACGGCCATGTGATTACCGGCACTGATCTCGACCAGCGCGTCGCCCTGTTGTTGAACGCCAACCAGGCCGAAATCAGCGGTGAAGAGTTGCAGCGCGTGCGCGCGCAGGTCCTGCGCAACCTCATCGACGAAACGTTGCAGATCCAGGCAGCCGAAGCCGATGAAATCGTAATCTCCGATGCGGAGGTCGATCAGACTTTCGCCCGCGTCGCTGCGCAGAACAACCAGCGCGTCGAAGACATGGAAGCCTATCTTGCGCAGGTGGGTTCTTCTGCCGCTTCGCTTAAGCGGCAAATCCGTGGTGAACTGGCATGGCAGCGACTGCTGCGTCAGAAGGTGGCCTTCTTTGTCAATGTCTCGGCCGAAGAAGTAAACGAGATGATGGAGCGGCTCGAAGCGTCGAAGGGAACCGACGAATACTGGCTCTGGGAGATATTCCTTTCCGCCACGCCCGAGAACGAAGCGGCTGTCGAAGCCAACGCCGCCAAGATCATCGAACAGCTTCGTCAAGGCGCAAGTTTTGCCGCCTATGCCCGTCAGTTCTCGGAAGCATCGACTGCCGCCGTCGGCGGTGATCTCGACTGGATCCATCTCGCCCAGCTCGGCGACCCGCAGCTTGAATCCGTCGTCAGCCAGATGCAGGCGGGCCAGCTGGTTGGACCCATCAAGATTCCGGGCGGCTACTGGATCGTCTATTTGCGGGACAAACGGCAGGTGCTCATGGCCGACCCGCGCGATGCCTTGCTCAGCCTGAAGCAGATTCAGATCACCTTCGATCCTGCGGCTTCCATCGAGCAGAACCAGGCGAAACTGCAAGGCTTCACTACAGGTATAGGATCTCTGAAGGGTTGCGGCAGCGTAGAAGAGATGGCCGCCGCACTAGGGGCAAATGTCGTCACGAACGATCAGATCCGCGCCCGCGCTTTGCCGGAACAGTTGCAGGAAATCGTCCTCAACCTCCAGATCGGGGAGACCACACCTCCCTTCGGCTCCGTCGAGGAGGGCGTACGCGTCCTGATGCTTTGCGGTCGGGATGACCCGGAAACTGCATCGGGTCCGGATTTCGACGAGCTCATGGCGCAGATCGAGGACGAGCGGATCAACAAGGCCGCCCAGCGCTACCTGCGCGATCTCCGCAACGACGCCTACATCGAATACAATTGAGCGTCTTGCCTCCCCTCGCCGTCTCGCTAGGCGATCCGGCAGGGATAGGGCCGGAAATCATCGTGGAAAGCTGGGCCAGGCGCCGGGAAGCAAGGCTGCCGCCCTTTTTCGTGGTCGGCGGTGAACAGGTTCTTGAAGCAGCTTCGCGTACTCGTGGCGTGATCCGGTTGATCGGAAGTGCCGCGGAAGCATTCGAAGTATTCAAAGATCGCCTGCCGGTATTAGGCACTTCCGAAGCAGAATACACACCCGGCGAGCCGAGCGCAGAAGGTGCAGCCCTGGCACTGCATTCATTGGCGGAATCCACACGGCTCGCCCTGCTTGGCAAGGCCTCTGCAGTAGTCACTGCACCAGTGGCCAAGGACCAATTGGCCACAGTTGGTTTCGAGTTTCCCGGCCAAACCGAATTCCTCGCAGAAGTCTGCGGGCTTGACCAAGATGATGCTGTAATGATGTTGGCAGGTCCCAGCCTGCGCGCAGTTCCCCTGACAGTTCATTGTGCTCTTGCAGATGTTTCCAAGCGACTTTCGCAGGAGTTAATCATTAGGCGTGCGCGGATCGTGGCCACAGCGCTCCGACGCGATTTTGGCATAGAGAGCCCGAGGATCGCCGTGTGCGGTCTGAACCCCCATGCGGGCGAAAGCGGTCGTTTCGGGGATGAGGAGTCGCAGATCATCGCGCCTGCCATCGCGGCGCTGGTTGCCGACGGCCATTCCATTACCGGTCCTCACTCCGCCGATTCATTGTTTACGCCGCGTGCGCGCAAAACTTACGATGCTGCGCTCGCCATGTATCACGATCAGGCACTCATTCCCTTAAAAGCCCTCGATTTCGATGAGGGCGTGAATGTCACCCTGGGCCTTCCTATCGTACGCACCAGCCCCGACCACGGGACTGCCTTCGACATTGCCGGAAAAGGCATCGCCGATCCGGGAGCCATGATCGCCGCCCTCAAAATGGCGGGCGAAATGGCAGCGCGGCGCGCTGCAAATGGTTGATCTGCCTCCTTTGCGCGAAGTCATTGCGCGGCATGGCCTTTCGGCCAGCAAGGCGCTCGGCCAGAATTTCCTCTTCGACGAACAGCTGCTCGACCGCATTGCCGCAGTGCCGGGCAGCCTTGATGGAAAACGCGTGCTGGAGATCGGCCCCGGGCCGGGCGGGCTGACACGCGCGCTGTTGAGGGCGGGTGCCGAAGTGACGGCCATCGAGATGGACAGGCGATGCCTCCCGGCCTTGTCGGAATTGACTATGGCTTTCCCTGATCGCCTGCGCGTGATCGAAGGAGATGCGCTCAAGCTCGACCACAATGAGCTGATGGGCGGCGAACCCTTCGCCATCCTGTCCAATCTGCCCTACAATGTCGGCACCGCACTATTCACCCGCTGGATGGGCGGAGAAACTTGGCCGCCGCAATGGACATCGCTGACCTTGATGTTCCAGCAGGAGGTGGCCCAGCGCATCGTCGCGAAGCCAGGCACGTCCGCCTATGGCCGCCTTGCCGTCCTCGCCCAATGGCGTGCGCAAGCCAAGCTGGCGATGAAGGTGCATCGCAGCGCCTTCACTCCGCCGCCGAAGGTGATGAGCGCCATCGTCCATGTCGAACCGGGCGCGATGCCCGAGGGCGTTTCCGCAAGGGTGCTGGAACGTGTGACAGAGGCGGCATTCGGCCAACGCCGCAAGATGCTTCGGCAAAGTCTCAAAAGTGTCCCCGGAGCTATAGATGCACTGGAGGCTATCGGAATAGATACGCAAAGACGCGCGGAAACGCTCGAGGTTTGCGATTTCGTGGCCATCGCCCGCGCCCTGAGCTAACCGATTTCGCCTTTCTGCGCAGACAGCTTGCGTAGCAATTGCGCGGCGATATCCAGTGCTTGCAGTTTCTCGGCGAAACGCATCACGACCTGCGGACTGTCCGCCAGCGCATCGGCCAATTCGTCGAGCGAAGCTGCCACGCGCTCCATATCATCGACCGTGATCAAGGAATTATGCAGCGGTGCGGGCATCGCACGTTTGGCAGGTTCATCCCGCTCGCGGAATTCTTCCATGATCCGCTGGAACGCGCGGTCCACGGATGCCTGTGGCGGGGCGTCCGGATACCAGTCTGCCACTTCCGCCTGCTCGAAAAAGGATATGCCAGCCTGATCGCCGCCTCGCCAGACGATCCGGCCCGGCACGGACAATGCCCCGCGTCTTAACTCGACCTCATGGCCGACGCCTGGCAGGCTCTCTCCTTCGATCAGAGCGCCCACGGACGATATATTGCATAGATGCACCACGCTGTTACCCGGCTGGGCGTGGATGTTCGCCTGCACCAGCAGGTCGACCCGCTCTTCGCGGCGTTTGTGTAAACCTTCGGCGGGCAAGGTTTGCGACCCCTTTTTTATTTTGCCGGGCCCCGCCTATCCTCAAAGGTTTACCATATGCTTGACCGGAGCTTCAGACACCCGATTTCCGACGCTGTCGCCATTGATGCAGCAGAGGCTCCGTGTAGCCGCTGGGTTGCTCGACGCCCTTGAAAATCAGATCCCTGGCTGCGCTGAATGCCGGACCATTTTCATTTTCGAGCAGTGGCTCATAAGAAGGGTCGCTGGCATTCTGCTGATCCACCTTGGCGGCCATGCGACGCAGCGAATTCATCACCTGTTCTTCGGAAATCACGCCGTGCAGCAGCCAGTTGGCGATATGCTGGCTGGAGATGCGCAAAGTCGCACGGTCTTCCATTAGCCCGACATCATTGATGTCGGGGACCTTCGAACAGCCCACTCCGTGGTCGATCCAGCGCACCACGTAGCCCAGCAATCCCTGGCAATTATTGTCGAGCTCCTCGCGGATTTCGTCTGCGGACCAATTGACCCCGTCGGCCAGCGGTATGGTCAGGAGTTCCTCGAGCTTCGCCGCATCACCCAGCTCCTTCTGGATTTCGAATACATCTTCGCGGTGATAGTGGATGGCGTGTAGCGTTGCAGCGGTCGGACTTGGCACCCACGCAGTGTTTGCTCCGGCGCGCAGGTGACCGATCTTCTCGATCATCATCTGCCCCATGAGGTCCGGCGCGGCCCACATGCCCTTGCCGATCTGTGCGCGGCCCGAAAGACCATGCGCAAGGCCAATCCCGACATTGCGCGCCTCGTAAGCCCTGAGCCAGGCGGAATTCTTCATCTCGCCCTTGCGCATCATCGGGCCCGCTTGCATCGAAGTGTGGATCTCATCTCCGGTACGGTCGAGGAAACCGGTGTTGATGAAGACGATGCGGTCCTTCACCGCGTGGATGCAGGCGGCAAGATTGGCGCTGGTGCGGCGCTCTTCGTCCATCACGCCGACCTTGATAGTATGGCGCGGCAGGTCGAGCAGGTCCTCGACTGCATCGAACAGGTCGTTGGTGAAGGCGCATTCCTCCGGTCCGTGCATCTTGGGCTTCACGATATAGATGCTGCCCTTGCGGCTATTGCCGTATTTCCCCAATCCTACTATGTCCTGCGCCGAAATCGCGCTGGTCATCACGGCGTCGAGAATACCCTCGGGGATTTCCTGCCCGTCCCAGCACATGGCGGGGTTGGTCATCAGGTGGCCGACATTGCGGACGAACATCAGGCTGCGGCCGGGAAGCGAGCGGTGCGTGTCGTTCGAATCGATATAGTACTTGTCGCCCGCCAGATCGCGCGTGACGGTTTTTCCGCCCTTATCGAAACTCTCCGACAGATCGCCGCGAATGATGCCCAGCCAGTTGCGATAGGCGAGCAGCTTGTCCTCGGCATCGACCGCCGCGACCGAATCCTCGCAATCGGCGATCGTGGTGAGCGCGGCTTCAAGGACGATATCCGAAATACCTGCCTTGTCGGTGCGACCGACCGGATGTTCACGATCGAACTGCACCTCTATGTGCAGGCCATTGTTCCTGAACAGGAGACCCTTGTCGGTACGTCCAACAAACTGGTCCTGATCTATCAAATTGCCGTAATCTTCACTTTCAAGATCGGCCCAGCTCCGCTCCGACAGAGGCAGCGCTTCGTCGAGGAATTTGCGGCCTTGCGCGATTACCGCCGCGCCGCGCGCCTCGTCATAGCCGCCCGGCCGTGCGGGTGGAGCGTCGAGCGCATCGGTGCCGTATAGCGCATCGTACAGGCTGCCCCAACGCGCATTTGCGGCGTTGAGCAGGAAGCGTGCATTGAGGATGGGCACGACGAGTTGCGGCCCGGCCATAGTCGCGATTTCGGGATCGACGTTCCGCGTGCCGATGGTGAATTCGCCCGGCTCCGGCACCAGATAGCCGATCTCTTCGAGAAAGCTGCGATAAGCCTCGGCATCGTGCGGCTGTCCCTTACGCTCGATATGCCAGGCATCAATCTTCGCCTGTAGATCTTCGCGCTTATCCAGCAAGGCCCGATTGCGGGGAACGAAATCGCCGAGAAGGCTGGCAAACCCTTCCCAAAAATTGTTCGCATCGTGGCCCAGCGGTCCCAGCACCTCCCGCTCGACAAACGCGGCAAGAGCTGGATCGGTTTGAATACCGGCGCGCGTCACGTAATTGGTCATAGAACTCCTCAGGGTAGATCGTGCGACTGGCGATGTAGACCCGGGGAGGAGCGGCACGACCTATGCCGCCAGCGGTTGACGAATGCAAGGCGCGGGGTGGACTTGGCCTGCGCGAACCTTAAGGAAGTTGCCGATGAAACCGGATACTGCCCCCCAAGCCCTTCTCGACGCAATAGACGCGGACACGATGCTGCGCGAGGTGCAGGTATGGTCCGCAGTCAACACCGGCACCGCGAATATCGAGGGGCTGGAGAAAATGGCAGGGATATTGGCCGATGCCTTCGCTATCCTTCCCGGCGATATCGAGTTGGTGGAGCCTGCAACGGTCACCGCAATTTCCGCCGAGGGCCGTGAATACGAAAAGCCGCATGGCAAGCACATGGTCCTGCGTGTACGACCCGAGGCCGAACGTCGCTTCGTCCTGACCGGACACATGGACACCGTTTTCCCTGTCGATCATCCCTTCCAGGAGGTGAAGTGGCTCGACGACGAAACTCTCAACGGCCCCGGCACGGCAGATATGAAAGGCGGCCTAAACGTCATTCTCCATTCGCTCAGGACATTCGAGACGATCGAAGGCTCTTCGCGTGTGGGCTACGATGTGATGATCAACTCGGACGAGGAAACGGGCAGTCTCGCCAGCCGTGGCTTGATCGAGGAACTGGCACGCGGGAAATATGCCGCACTGACATATGAGCCCAGCGCCCTGCCAGATGGTACGCTCGCGCACTCGCGGGGCGGGACGGGCAATTACTCGATCACCATTACCGGGCGCAGTGCCCACGCAGGCCGAAACCCGCAGGACGGGCGCAACGCCATCGTCGCGGCGTCCGATTTCGTCCTGAAGATCAAGGCGCTCGAGGCGGAGGACATTACCGTCAATCCAGCCAGGATCGAAGGCGGCGCAGCGAATAATGTCGTCCCCGACCTCGCTATCCTGCGCTTCAACATCCGCCCCAAATCGACCGATGCCATGAACCGCTTTGGCGGCGATCTCGACGCGATCCTCAAGACTGTCGAAGCCGAGCACGAAGTCGGCATCCACCGCCATGGCGGGGTCACGCGACCACCCAAGCCGGTCGACGACAAGGCTCAGCGCCTGTTCGACCTAGTCAAAACATGCGGAGCCGAACTCGGCCAGCAGATTGGCTGGAAGTCCACTGGCGGCGTGTGCGACGGCAACAATATCGCCGCGACCGGCATCCCTGTGGTCGATACGATGGGCGTGCGCGGCGGGGCGATTCATTCGCCTGACGAATTCATGATCGTACCTTCGTTGCGGGAGCGTACGGCGCTCTCCGCGCTGGTTCTGACAAAGCTATCTACCGGAGACCATTTGTGACCTTCCGCCTGCGCGCCGCGCATATCGACGACCTCGAACATCTGTATGAAATGGCCAAACTGACAGGTGGCGGATTTACCAACCTGCCCGCAGACAAGAATGCCCTGACCAAGAAGCTCGAACGTGCCGATGCTGCCTTCTCGCGTAGCGATGATGGGAAACTGGGTGACGACCAATTCACACTCGTTCTTGAGAATACCGCTACGGGCCAGGTGCGCGGAACCTGTCAGCTTTTCAGCCAGGTCGGCCAGCAATGGCCGTTCTATTCCTATCGACTGACCACTCTGACCCAGCACAGTCAGGAACTCGACCGTACTGTGCGCGCCGAACTGCTGAGCCTCGTAACCGACTTGGAAGGTTCATCCGAAGTCGGTGGGTTGTTTCTCCATCCGGGTGAACGCGCCGGCGGGCTTGGCCTTCTGCTCGCGCGCAGCCGCTATCTCTTCGTCGCCATGCATCGAAGCCGGTTCGCCGACCGCATTATCGCCGAATTGCGCGGCGTGATCGACGATCGCGGCGGCTCCCCCTTCTGGGACGGGGTCGCCGGGCGGTTTTTCGGCATGACCTTCCAGGAAGCCGACTACTTCAACGCGATCAACGGAAACCAGTTTATCGCCGATCTGATGCCCAAGCATCCGGTTTATGTCGCCATGCTTGACGACGAAGCGCGTAAAGTCATCGGCGTCCCCCACCCCTCGGGCCGTGCAGCCATGCGTATGCTTGAGAACGAGGGCTTTGCAGCCGAAGGCTATGTCGACATTTTCGATGGCGGTCCGACCATGATCGCGCGCACCGATCAGGTGAAAAGCGTGCAGGACGCCAAGCCAGCGACGGTGGCCGCGGTCGATCTCGACATCGGCGAACGCGCTTTGCTGGCGTCGGGCGAACTGGGGGAATTCAAATCGGCTTACGGCATGCGCGACTTCGGGGATGACGGTTCGGTCGCGATCGACGAAATCAGCGCTGCCGCGCTGGAGGTCGGCGTAGGCGATACCGTCTGGAGCGTAGCACGATGAGCCTCGTCGAGATTAATTTCGATGGTATCGTAGGGCCAAGCCACAATTACGCCGGTCTCAGCCTCGGCAACATCGCCAGCGCAAGCCATAAGGGAGACATTTCCTACCCTCGGGCCGCAGCGTTGCAGGGCATAGCCAAAATGCGTTCAAACATGGCGCTGGGTCTCGCACAGGGATTTCTCCTGCCGCTGCCCCGCCCCAATTTCGGACTGATGCGTGACCTTGCCATCGACGAAAGCGCACCGCGCCAGCTTCTCGCTGCCGCATGGTCGGCATCGAGCATGTGGACCGCCAATGCCGCCACGGTCAGTCCAGCACCGGATACGCGCGATGGTCGCTGTCACCTGACGCCTGCCAATCTCGTCACTATGCCGCACCGCGCACAGGAATGGCGGGATACGCAAGCGCAGTTGAAATTGGCTTTTGGCGACGAGCAGCATTTCGCTATTCACGATGCCGTTTTGCCTGCATTCGGCGACGAGGGCGCGGCCAACCACATGCGCTTTTGCGAAGGCCACGATGCGCCGGGCGTCGAAGTGTTCGTCTGGGGCAGGCAGGGCGGCAGATTCCCCGCACGCCAGCATGAACAGGCCAGCCGCGCCATTGCCCGCCTGCATGGCCTCGATCCGGACAAATGCATCTTCATCGAACAGAACCCCGACGCTATCGAAGCCGGCGCATTCCATAATGACGTCGTTTCCGTGGCGAACGAGCGCGTGCTGTTCACCCATGAGCGCGCATTTGCCGACCAGCAAGGCGCCTATGAAGCGATCCGCGCGGCTTTCCCCTCACTCGAGGTGGTCGAGGTACCGGAGAGTGCGGTCAGCCTCGAAGAAGCGATCCGCACCTACCTGTTCAATGCGCAGCTGCTCACGCTCCCGAGCGGCGAGATGGCGCTGGTGGTGCCGAGCGAGTGCCAGGAAAGTGCGAGCGTGTGGAGCTGGTGCGAACACATGCTCGCCAGCAACGGCCCCATTCGCAAGGTCATTCCGGTCGATGTGCGCCAGTCCATGGCCAACGGAGGCGGCCCCGCCTGCCTGCGCCTTCGCGTGGTGGCCGACCCGAGGACGGTGGATCAGCGCTTTATGCTCGATGAAGCCAAGACCGAGCGGATAGAGGCGGTGATCGCCGAAATGTGGCCCGAGAGCATCGGTCCGCAAGACATCGGCACCGACGCACTCGCCAAGCGCGTGATCGAAGCGCGCGAAGCTTTGCTGAGTGTCCTATCCTTGGACAGTCTCGTTTAATTCGGGTGCACAACGGTTAACTGCCTCGACTCTGCGTCGGGCGTTCTTACACTCGGTTCTGGATTAACCATCTGACTCGGCAGGAACGTGTCGCTGGCACGGGGATTGCACAGAGGAAGGTTAAGGAAGGAACGTTTCGTATCCATGTGGACCAAGGTGAAAAGGCTGTTCGTGATCAAGACGCGCTGGGAAGCGTATCTGATCATCTACGCCCTCGCCCTCGGTGCCATGACCCGCGGCGCGCAATATACCGTCGAGTACCCCGGTCTCGGCGGATATCTTCTGATGGCAGCAACTGCCGGTGCCGTGTTTCTGGGTGGCGCAAAAATTCTCGACGCGATCCGCTACGAGAAGGAAGCAAAAATGGAAAGTCAGACCAGAGAAGATCCGGTCGACTGAACTTGCCAAAGAATTCGAAGGTGGGGAGATTCTGTTGCTAGCCTCTCCCCGGGGCCCCGGAATCCGCTTCTGTTGCCCGGTGGGTCCAACCGCGCTTTAGCTTTGTAAGATCAGGGCGTTAGCCCGTCAGATTACGCAGCGAGAGCGAGTGCTTCGTTATCGTTGGCACTTGTGTGTTGCGAACAGTTTTACGGGGTACTCAGCCCGGGCGAAAACACTGCCTTTCAGCACACGTCGATCCTAGTTCGGCCCCGTCAAAAACCGCGATTTCTCCGCGGGTTATGGTGGAGCCGCCGGGTACTGCCCCCGGGTCCGTTGTACCTATTATACAGCGCCATTTATCGCCATAGCCGGTCGAAACCGGCAGGTCCCATATAAGGCCTTCAGGATTAATGTGAAGTGAGCGGAAGGCGGAGCAGTCCCGCGCCTTCCGCCCATCTTCGCAAAAATCAGCTCTTTTTCTTCAACTCGTCGCGAATTTCCGTGAGCAGGTCGAGCTCGGTCGGGCCGGCGGCCGCTTCTTCCTTCTCTTCCTTCATCACTTTCTTGGCGTAGCGTACCAGCAGGAAGATGATGAATGCCAGGATCAGAAAGTTCACGATGGCCGTGATGAACGCGCCATATCCGATCATTGCGGCGCCCGCTTCCTTGAGCGCGGCGTAATCGGTCATTGAGCCCTCATAACCTTCAGGCGTGGAAAGGAGGATGAAATAGTTGGAGAAATCGGCCCCGCCGAAGATTGCCCCAACCACCGGCATGATAAGATCGTCAGTCAGCGAGGCGACGATCGTCCCGAACGCGCCCGCGATGATTACGGCTACGGCAAGGTCGATGACGTTGCCCTTGGCGACAAATTCCTTGAAATCTTTCAGCATTCCCGATCCTTTTCGCAACCCTGCGACCCGAACCGCATTTCTGGCACGGGAATTGTGAGCGCTCAAGCCTGCATTGCTTGAAAGGCAGGAACAGCGTGCTATCTGGATAAGACAGTTTCGCATTCAGGTTGTTCAAGAGGAATTGCCGACATGACTCGTACCTTCGCCATCCGCACTTTCCTGCTGGGCGCATTTGCGCTTGCCCTTTCGGCCTGCGGGATCAACTCCGTCCCCGCCGCGGAAGAAAACGCCAAGGCCAAATGGGCCGATGTGGAGGCGCAGTTCCAGCGCCGCGCCAATTTGATCCCCAATCTGGAACAGATCGTGATGTCCTCCGCCGAGCAGGAGCGACAGACGCTCAACGAGGTGATCGAGGCGCGCGCATCGGCGACACGGCCCGAGATCCAGCTTGACGAAGGCGATCTCAACGATCCCGCCAAGATGCAGCAGTACCAGCAGGCTCAGAACCAGCTGGGCGGCGCACTCAGCCGCCTGCTCGTTTCGGTCGAACGCTATCCCGAACTGCGCAGCCAGGACAATTTCGGCCGCTTCATGACTCAGCTCGAAGGTACCGAAAACCGTATCGCGGTCGCCATTCGCGACTATAACGAAGCGGTCCGCCAGTATAACACCACCATCCGCACTTTCCCCGATACGATCGGCGCGAACATCATCCATGGTGCGGAACCGCTGGTGCCTTACGAAGCCGTCAGCGAAGGCGCAGAAACTGCGCCTCAGCTCGACATGCGCAGCGACGCCGAAGCCAACTGAAGCGCGCGGGAGGCGCGACCATGAACCGCATCCTCGGTCTGCTGCTGCTTCTGGCGGCCGCGCTCGGCCTCGCCTCGCCTGCGTTGGCGCAGCCCGTGTTCCCCGAACGCGGCACTGCACCGGTCGTCGATGAGGCGAATATCATCGACGAGACAACCGAAGCCGAACTGACCCGCAAGCTCGCCGAGTTCGAAGAGCGCAACCAGCGCCAGTTCGTGATCGCCACCGTACCCGACCTGCAGGGATACGACATCGCCGAATACGGCTATCAGCTCGGCCGCAACTGGCAGCTTGGCGATGCCGAGAACGATGACGGGATTATCCTGCTCGTCGCCCCGAATGAACGGCAGATGCGGGTCGAAGTCGGCTATGGCCTCGAAGGTATCATCCCCGACGGGCTCGCCTTCGAATATGTCGAGGGGATGAAACCTTTTTTCCGCGAGGGTGATTATTCTGGCGGTATCAGCTGGGGTGCGGACCAGATTATTCGCCAGCTCGAACTGCCGCCGGAAGAAGCCGCGCAGATCGCCCAGGCTTCCGAGCAGCAGCGCGAAAGCAAGGATAGCGGATTTCCAATCGGCGGGCTGATCTGGCTCGCCTTCATCGTCTTCTTCTTCATCCTGCCGATGTTCAGCGGACGCGGCCGGCGAAGGCGCTATCGCCGCGGCCCGTGGGGCAATGCGGCAAGAGACATCATCCTGTGGGAAGCGGGCAAGGCGATTGCACGCGGTCTGGACGGCAATGGTGGCGGCTGGGGCGGCGGTGGCGGCTTTGGCGGCGGCGGAGGCGGTTTCGGCGGCTTCTCCGGCGGTGGCGGAAGTTTCGGTGGCGGCGGCGCCTCGGGAGGCTGGTAGATGCGGTATCTGGACGAAGCACAGCACAAGATCGTCAGCGATGCGGTCGCAGCTGCCGAAAGCACGACCAGCGGCGAAATCGTCACCGTGCTGGCCGACCGGTCGGACGGTTACACCGATATTGCACTGTGGTGGGCCATTGGTGCCAGCTTTACCGCGATGAGCATATTCGCTGCCTTTCCCGAATTTTTCCTCTCCTGGGTTGACTGGCTGGCGGGTGGTTGGACCGTGGAATGGACGCAGGGGCAGGTGCTCACCCTCGTGCTTGCGCTGGGCCTGGTAAAATTCTTCGGTGTACTGGCCATCCAGCTGTGGCAGCCGCTCAAGTTCGCCCTGATCCCTGGCCCCGTAAAACAACAACGGGTCCGAGATGCGGCGATCCGGAATTTCAAGGTCGGTGCAGAACGGCGCACACATGGTCGCACGGGGGTGATGCTTTACCTTTCGATGCGCGAACACCGCGCCGAAATCGTGGCCGACGAGCCCATTGCAGAGCGCGTTCACGCCGAAATCTGGGGCGAAGCCATGGCCGACATGCTGGCCGAAGTCAGCCGCGGCCGCATCGCAGACGGGCTGGCGGCAGGCGTGCGCGACGTGGGCCTGGTCCTTTCGGAGCATTTTCCGCGCGACAAATATGACGAGAACGAACTGCCCGACCGGCTTATCGAAGTCTGACCGTGGCCGTTCCCGATCACGATGCGCCCGAAGAGGTGATGTGGCAGGGCAAGTTTGTCACAGCCAAAAAACGCGGACGCTGGGAGTATGTGTCGCGCAGCCGGGGAATCCGGGCGGCAGTAATCCTCGCGATTGACGAGGAGGATCACGTTCTTCTGGTCGAACAATATCGCGTTCCGCTGGGGCGCAGTTGCATCGAACTTCCCGCCGGTTTGATCGGCGACGATGATGACGCCGCTGACGAAGAACCCCTGGCCGCCGCAGGGCGCGAGCTGGAGGAAGAAACCGGCTTCCGCGCCGCTACGCTCGAGAACATGGGCTGTTTCTACTCTTCTCCCGGAATGGTCAGCGAGAGTTTCACGCTGGTACGCGCACGCGGCCTGACGAAGATCGGCGATGGCGGCGGAGTCGACGGTGAGAATATCACCGTCCACCGCGTTCCCCGCACCGAATTACCCCGCTTTCTCGATGAAAAGAGAAAGGCAGGTTGCGGCGTCGACGTGCGTATGCTCCTTCTGCTCGGGCAAGGAATTATCGAGGGAGAGTGAATATGGCAGGCCGTTGCAAAGGAAAGTTGGCGCTGGTAACGGGCGCCGCCCAGGGGCTTGGCGCTGCGCATGCCCGCAGGCTCGCAGAAGAAGGCGCACGGGTCCTATGCACCGATGTCAACGGCGAAGGCGCGGAAGCGACAGCCGCCCGGATCGTCGAGGAAGTGGGTGCCGGCCATGCCTATGGTGTCCAGCATGACGTTACCGACCCCGAAGCATGGGAGCGCGTGGTCGAAGCGGCGGAACGCGAACTGGGCGGGCTCAACGTGCTGGTGAACAATGCTGGGATCGGTGTAGCGGGCAACATCGAGACCTGCGATTTCGAGGACTGGAAACGCTGCTTTTCGGTCAACGTCGATTCCATTTTCCACGGCTGCCAGAAGGCCTTGCCGCTGATGCGCGAACACGCGCCAGGATCGATCATCAACATTTCCAGCATCGCCGGCCTTATCGCCAGCGACACCATGCCCGCCTACAATTCGAGCAAGGCGGCGGTGTGGATGCTGTCGAAGTCGATTGCGCTGCACTGCGCGAAAAACAACATGGATATCCGCTGCAACTCGGTCCATCCGACTTTCGTCGACACGCCGATCCTCGACGGGACGGCGAAGGCGCATAGCCTCGACAAGGGAATATTGCTGGAAAAGCTCGCCCGGCAGATCCCCCTGGGGAAAGTGGGGGAGCCGGACGATATCGCCAATGCGGTGGTCTATCTCGCCAGTGACGAGAGCAAGTTCATGACCGGTGCGGAGCTCAAGCTCGACGGCGGTATCTCGGCCATGTAAAAATTGGGACGCGGTATTGCCCCCGCGTCCCGGTTCAATCGGCGATCAGAGCGATGCCGAGGTAGATCAGGATGAAGCTGCCGAAGCCGAGCAGTGTTCCGAGCACGAAGCCGACCCGGACTAATGTGGTGTCGATCCCGAAGTGGCGGCCGATCCCGGCGCAGACGCCCATCAGCTTGCCGTTATGGCGGTCGAGGCGAAACCCGCGGCTCGGCTTTACAGCATTGTCATCGTCGCGAAATTTGAGCTGGCTCATACCAGAACTCCACCGGGCATTGCGGGGATGATGGCCGTGGCGAAAAACACCGCGGAGACGGCCAGCGAGAAGACGGCTGCGAGAAATTTGCCGCCAGACTTTTCGGTATCGAACATGAGAACTTTCCTTTTATAAACTGGGTGTGGGCGATTGCGTCAGGCGATCAGGCCTGCGGGCGATGCGGGGACGATTGCGTAAGCCATCATGAGCGCCGATGCGCCGACGGCGAAAACAGCGGCGAGAGCTTTGTTGCTGGCAAATCCGAAAGCAGACATTGTGATAATTCCCTTAAACCTTGGCTGGTTCGGCGGACCATCCGGCGAACACAAACTACTTTGCAAAGGGCGTGCCAAACTCGAAAATTGGCTGAATTCGGCCATTCCAAACTTAACCGAGACCTCCAGCACCGTTCATCAATCCGAAAGGTTGGTGAATTTTCCCAACATTTGGATTTCGCCTTTCGGCTGGTGAGCCTCATCCGCAATCGCTAGGGCTTGCGCTCCCATGCTTGACCGCATTTCCCTCAGCCGTTTCCGCAACCACGAGGCGACCGAACTGGTCGGCACCTCGCGCTTCAACCTGCTCGTGGGCGACAATGGCGCAGGCAAGACCAATGTGCTCGAGGCGCTGTCCCTGCTTTCGCCCGGGCGCGGGCTGAGACGGGCCAATCTTGCGGAAATCGTGATGCATGGGGCCGGCGCCGGTTTCGGGGTCGGGGCCAGCCTGGCTGCAGGCGACGTGGGCAACGATCCTGTGCGCCTCGCCACCTATTGCGAGAGTGCCCATCCGGGTCGCCGCCGCGTCCGCATCAACGGGGCGGACACCACAGCCACGGCGCTGGGCGAATGGATCGCGCTGACCTGGCTAACCCCGGCGATGGACGGGCTATTCACCGGCCCTTCTGCCGACCGCCGCCGCTTCCTCGACCGTATGTCCCTCGCCCTCGATCCCGCCCATGCACAACATGCCGCTCGATACGAGAGCGCCTTGCGTGAACGCAATCGCCTACTCTCCGACGAGCGTATTCCCGAAGCTGCATGGCTCGACGCCATCGAAGCGCAGATGGTGGACCATGGTGGCCGCTTGATCGCGGGGCGGGCAGCGCTGGTCGATACGCTGATGGCACGGATCGCGCATATGCCGAGCGAGCCCTTCGCCCGCCCGGCCATCACCTATACGCCGGGCGGTGCCGACAGTGCAGAGGCGCTTTCACAGGCGCTGTTCGAGGGCCGCAGGCGCGACCGCGCCGCCCAGCGCACGCTTGCCGGCCCGCATCGCGACGAGCTGGAAGTTATCCATGCGGCCAAGCGCGTCCCTGCGGCGCAAAGTTCCACTGGCGAACAGAAGGCCATGCTTGTGGCTATCACCCTCGCCCATGCCGCGCTAGCGGCACAGGGACGCGCGGGCGTCCTTCTGCTCGACGAAGTTGCCGCGCATCTCGATCCGGTTCGCCGCACGGCGCTGTTCGAGCAGCTATCCGCCAGCGGCGCGCAAGTATGGATGACCGGGACGGAAATCGCGCCATTCGACAGTATCGCCGGGGATGCGGCGATCTGGCGCGTGTCGGGCGGAACGGCCGATCCCGCTTAGCCCTCGTCGGGCAGAGCCGCCTGAACCTCGTCCAGCGTATCGGCCACCAGCGCATCGATCCCTTCTGCCGTCGGATGGATGCGGTCCGACTGGAACAGCGAGGGGTCCTGATAGATGCTTTCCAGCCAGAAGGGCACCAGCTGCGCATCATATTCGCTGGCCAGCTCACCATAGAGCTCATCGAACTGCTGCTGGTATTCGGGGCCGTAATTCGGCGGCGCGCGCATCCCCATCAGCAGGACCGGTATCTCGCGGCTCTGCAATTCCTCAAGCATTTCTTCGAAATTGGCCCGCGTATCGGCGGGCTGGATACCCCGCAGCATATCGTTGCCCCCCAGTTCAAGCAGGACGAGATCGGGCTTTGCCGCCTGCTGGTCGAGCACGAAACCCAGCCGTTGGCGACCGGCTGCGCTCGTGTCACCCGATACGCCTGCATCGACCACGCGGGCATTGATGCCCTGCTGCCGCAGTGCCCGTTCGAGCCGTTCCGGATACCCCTCGTGTTCCGCGAGATTGTATCCCGCGAACAGGCTGTCACCGAACGCAAGGATGCGCCGTTCCTCGCCCTCCACCGCAATATCCTCGGGTGCCGCGGTTTCGCTGGAGGGAGCATCCGCGATCTCCGCATCCTCCGCCTCGCTTCCGCAAGCGGCGAGCGAAAGGGCGAGCAGGGGTATCGACAAACTACTGAGGCGCATCGGCGGACTTCCTTGTGTGGATATGGCGCTTCTGCCATCGCAGCCATGTGACAACTTCTCAAGATGCGATCATCGCGCGCGACCTGCGCCTCACCCTCGGCTCCTCCGAAGCACCGGTAGAAATCCTCAAGGGCCTCGACCTGACCATCAAGGCCGGGGAAACCGTGGCGTTGCTTGGTCCGTCCGGCTCCGGCAAGAGTTCGCTCATGGCGGTGCTGTCGGGACTGGAACGTGCCAGTTCGGGTACGTTGCAGATTGCGGGACAGAACTTCGCCACACTGGATGAAGACGAACTGGCCCGGGCCCGCCGCGGACGGATCGGTATCGTCCTCCAGGCTTTCCACCTGCTGCCGACGATGACCGCGCTGGAAAATGTCGCCACGCCGATGGAGCTTGCTGGCGAAAGCGATGCACAGGTCCGGGCAAAGGCCGAACTCGAGGCCGTGGGTCTCGGCCACCGGCTGGACCATTACCCGCAGCAGCTTTCCGGCGGCGAGCAGCAGCGTGTCGCCATCGCCCGCGCCATCGCGCCCCGCCCCGATCTGATCTTTGCCGATGAGCCGACAGGCAATCTCGACGCCGCGACCGGTCACGAAATCGTGGAACTGCTCTTTAAACGCCGCGCAGAAACCGGCGCGACCCTGCTGGTGATCACGCACGACCCCGAACTGGCAGATCACTGCGAGCGGGTGCTGACGCTCGGCGATGGCCGCATTGCCAGCGACACCTCTGCATGAGCTGGGGTACGGCCTGGCGGATCGCGCGCCGCGATCTCAATGCACGCTTCAAGGGGCTGCGGCTCCTCCTGGTGTGCATCTTCCTCGGCACCGCTGCCCTTGCGGCAATCGGTTCCCTGACCGCCGCGATCGAGCGCGAGCTGTCGGCGAATGGTCAGGCTTTCCTCGGCGGGGATCTCCAGATCGAGCTGTGGCAGCGCTCGCTCAACGATGAAGAGCGCAGCGCGCTGGAAGAACTCGGGACCGTCTCTGCCGGTACCCGCCTGCAGGCCATGGCGCGCAAGGACGATATCGCAGCGCCTATCGAACTGAAGGCCGTCGACAGCGCCTATCCGCTCTACGGCACGCTGACACTGGAGGGTGGCCGTGAAGTGGGCGCGCCCAGCGGCAACCAGGCCTATCTCGCCCCGGGTGCGGCGGACAGGCTTGGCGTCGGCGAAGGCGACAGTATCGCCGTCGGGACCGAAATGCTGGTGGTCGAAGGGATTATCGATGATGAGCCCGACCGTTTGGGTGAAGGATTCCAGCTCGGCCCGACCATTATCGTCGCCGAAGACGTACCGCAGCGTGCCGGCCTGCTGGCACCGGGTGCAATGTACCAGAGCAAGACCCGCGTGGCGCTTTCTTCCCCCACCGACCTCGAACAGGTGGAGGAAGACCTCGAAGCACGCTTCCCCGATGCCGGGTTCGATATCGACACTGCCGAACGCGCCGCGCCGGGCACCGACCGCTTCGTCGAACGAATGAGCGAGTTTCTGACGCTCGTCGGTCTCGCCGCGCTGGTAATCGCCGGCATCGGGATCGGCGGCGGTGTCTCGTCCTATCTCGACGCGCGGCGACAATCGGTGGCAACCTTCAAGGTATTGGGTGCCGACAGCCGCGATATCGCGCGGATATATGCACTGCAGATATTCGCAGCCTCCGCAGTCGGATCGCTGGCCGGTCTGGCAGTTGGCGTGGCGACCGTCCCGCTACTCGCCTCTGCGCTGGAGGGCTTGTTGCCGGTCGACGCCGGGTTCGTGATCGATCCCGGCGCTCTCCTGCTCGCTGCCGCTTACGGACTGCTGGTTGCACTCGTTTTCGCCGCGCCTCCGCTGATGCGCGCCCGGCATTTCCCGGCCATGGCACTCATGCGCGCGCGGGTCGCGCCGCTGGCTCGCGACAGATCGGCAATTCTGGTCGTGGTCGCCGGGCTGGCAGCCATCGTCGCGCTCGCCCTTCTGACCTCGAGCCGTCCCATGCTCGCCGCCGGCTTCCTTGCCGGTGCAGCCGTAGTGCTTGGCCTGCTGGCCCTGCTCGGCTGGCTGATCCGCAAGGGCGCGGCTGCCCTGCCCCGCCCCGCCAGTCCGATCGCGCGCGCGGCACTCGCCAATATTTACCGGCCCGGTTCGAGCACGGGCGCGCTGGTCACAGCCTTGGGCTTCGGCCTTGCCGCCTTCGTCCTCCTCGCCGCAATCCAGAGTTCGATAGACGGCAATATCGAAAGCCGTGTGCCTCAGCAGGCCCCGGACTATTTCGTGCTCGACGTGCCCCGCGACCGCGAGGCCGATTTCCGCGCGGTGGTGGAAGCGACCGACAACGAGGCGCAAATCCGCACCGTGGCCGCCTTGCGCGGTGCCGTGCTGGCTTTCGGGTCGGACGGGGACATGACCCGCACCTCCACTCTCGAAGACATTCCGGACGGCGCCTGGGCGCTGCGAGGCGAACGCGGCCTGACCTATGCCGAAGAAGTGCCGGCAGGCAACGAACTGACCGATGGCAATTGGTGGGGCCCGATGTACCAGGGGGAACCGCTGGTATCGGTGGACGAGGAATTCGCGGAAGCCGCGGGCCTCGAAATCGGCGACAAGCTCACCTTCGGCGTGCTGGGCGCGGAGATAGAGACCCGTATCGCCAACACACGTCGCATCGACTGGGAAAGCATGGGCTTCAACTATGTCTTCGTGCTCAGCCCGAATGCCCTGCGCGACACCCCGCACAATCTGGCGGCGACTATAGAGCTTTCCGAAGGAACGCCCACCGGACCGCTGCTGCAGGCCCTCGTGCGCGAATTCCCTTCGACCTCGGTGATCGAGGTCGGCGGTGTCCTGCAACAGGCGCGCACAATCCTCGAGCAGGTTGGCCTGGCTACTCTCGCTGCGGCAAGCGTTGCTGTGCTGGCAGGACTTGCCGTCTTGCTCGGCGCTATCGCGGCCGCACGCGCCTCGCGCACCTACGATACAGTCGTGCTCCGCGTGCTCGGCGCGGATCGGCGGCAGTTGCTGGCCATGCAGCTGGCCGAATATGCGCTACTGGCAGGCGCACTGGCGATAGTCGCCCTCAGCCTCGGCAGCCTGACCGCGTGGCTGGTGGTGACACAGCTGTTCGAATTCGACTGGCTGCCCGACTGGAGCGAGGTCTTCGCCGTGCTGGGCGTGGGATTGGCCGTGGTGCTGATATTCGCCGTAGGCGGATCGCTGCCGCTGCTTCGCACGAAACCCGCACAGGCATTGCGGGCACTTTAGTCCGAACAAGAAAAAGGGGGCCCGAAAGCCCCCTTCCCCAATTTCCGATCTGATCTTTCGGATCAGAACTTGAACTTCGCGGCGACGCCGTAGGTGCGCGGCTGGTTCGGATAGCCCGAAATCGCCTGCCCTTGCGCGACCGCCGGGAAGATCGTCGTGATGTACCGCTCGTCGAGCAGGTTGCGGCCCCACAGCGTAAGCTCCAGCCCCATATCCATCGCATATGTGATGGAGGCGTTGAGGCTGTTCACTTCGCGGGTGAACGGAAGCGCCGCATCGCGGGCCGGTTCGAAATCACGCTCGCCCGTGACCGGATCGGTGACGATGTAGTTCGTCAGGCCGTTCAGCATCTGGACGGGCGACTGGTAGGAGAAATCGCCGCGCAGGATGATGCGATCGCCCGCGTCGTTGATTTCCTTGTTGTAGGTCGCGCCGAACACTGCCGAAAGCTCGGGAACACCGGCGACCTGTACGCCCGAAAGGTCGCCCACCGGCGAATTTTCGAAGCTGTCGTAGATCGGGTCGAGATAGGTCATCGCGACATTCAGCGTCAGCGAATCGGTCGGGCGGACATTTCCGTCGAACTCGATGCCGAAGGTTTCCTGCTTGCCGGCGTTCGACAGGATGAACGACGTACCGGTGAAGGTGTTCGCCTGGAAATCCTTGATGTTCTGCTGGAACACCGTGAGGTTTGCAGCGGCGTAGTCCCAGTTGCCCTTGATACCGAGTTCGAAGACTTCGGAATTTTCGGCTTCGGCGAAACGGGTTCCGGGGCGCAGGTTGGTGACCGCCAGGCCCTGTGCCTGCAACTGGGCGAAATCGCCCTCCAGCGGACGGCTGTCACGCGAGAGGTTGAAGCTCGGTGCCTTGTATCCGGTCGCCCAGCTTGCATAGACATTGAGCGTCGGCGTGACCTCGTAGGCGAGGCGCACGTTGTAGCTCCAGTCATCATCGTCCGTCGCACAATCTTCGACTGCGTTGGGGCAGTTTTGCATGGGCGGCAGGAACTGGAGCGGCCTGAGTGCCAACAGCGGGTTTACAGCCGGGTTCGTATCGTTCGCATCTGCGAAAGCCTGGACGCCTGCAGAGACCTGCTGGAAACCTGCCGGGTTCGCACCGGCGAAAGCGCCTATTTCAGCCTGCGTCGCCGGACGGCCGAGGCCGAGCAGTGTACCGACTTGCGTGGCAAGACCCTGCGCGAAGATCGCGCGATTGCCCGAACCAACCAGATCAACATTCGAGAACACGTCGGTGCTCGTCGAATTGGTGACGATCTGCTTCTTGTCCTTGGTATAGTTGGCACCGAGCGTCAGCACGAGACGGTCGGTGAAGGCGAAGTCGAGATTGCCGAAGATCGAGTAGGCTTCGTTATCCTGCACGATATTGTTGAAGAAGCCCTGCCCTTCGGCGAAGAACTGGCCGGTGTAGTCGGTGCCGTCGAGCGCGGAGAGAGTGGCTTCCAGCGAATCGACATTCTGCGCTCCGTCGGTTGCGCCCTGAAGCAGCAGGTTGGCATAGGAACGGAAATCCTCGCCGAAGACGATCTGGTCCGACGTATCGACGGTCTCGTCGAAGTAATAGCCTCCGAGCAGGAAGTTGAGCGGGCCGTCGAAATCCGACGCGATGCGCAGTTCCTGCGTGAAGGTATCGATCGCGGCATCGCCGATGTTCGCGCCGGTCACCGCGTCGAGGCTGGTGAAGTCGACGTCCTGATCCGCCATCAGCGAGGTTTCACGATAGGAGGTGATCGAGGTCAGCGTGACGGGGCCCAGTTCATAGTCCAGATGGCCCGAGATACCATAGTTCTCGATTTCGTTGATCGGATCGACATCGGTGAAGATCACATCGCCATCGGGGTTGTTACGGAAGTCGTTGACCTGCCCGCCGAGCAGCTGGATCGCGCCGATTTCCGCCGAGGGACGGACGTTCACGACGCCGCAGCAACGCTCTTCGATCTTGTCGTAATCACCGATGATGCGGGCAGTGAACGGACCGCCGTTGTCGAACAGCAGCTGGCCGCGGGTAAACCAGCGGTTGCGATCGTTGACGTCCTGGCCGTTGACGCCATTGGTCAAATAGCCGTCGCGGTTGTTCCAGCCAGCGCCGGCACTGAAAGCGACCGAATCGGAGATGGGGCCGGTGATATAGCCCTTTACGACCTTGGCATCGTAATTGCCGTAACTCGCCTCGACCATGCCGTTGAAGTCGAATTCCGGCTCCTTGGTCACGATGGAGATGACACCGGCACTGGCATTCTTGCCGAACAGGGTCGACTGCGGTCCGCGCAGGACCTCGACGCGCTGGATGTCGGGAAGGTCGGAAATCTGCGAAACCGCACGGCTGCGATAAACGCCGTCCACGAACATGGCGACCGAGGGTTCGAGACCGATGTTATTGCCGTCCGTGCCGAAGCCGCGGATCGAATAGCTGGTGGCGAAAGCGCTCTGCAGCTGGCTGACGCGAAGCGAGGGAACCACGGTCGCCAGATCGGCGATGTCGCGGATTTGTGCGCGCTCGATCGTCTCGGCGCTCGTCACGCTGACAGCAACGGGGACTTCCTGCAGCGTCTGTTCGCGCTTGGTGGCGGTGACGACAATGACGTTCGGATCGGGGCTTTCCGCCTGTTCTTCGGCGGTATCGTATTCGGCGGCCTGTTCCTGACCTTCTTCCTGTGCCGATGCCACCGAAGGCACAACGAGGGCGGCGGTGCCGACCAGCAGGGCGGAACGAACGGTCGCGGCGCGACCGACAGCAGAAAATTTCATATTAAGGCGTCCTCTCAAACGATGCGTATCTTTGGCCTGACATGCAGTCCCCAAACCACGCAGACATATGCGGATTATTGGGTCTGTCCCCTGCTCTCAAGGATTTAGCGACGGCTTTCGACAGGCAGAAGCAATGTGTGCCTTTCGAGTCACACACGGCTGAGCTTGCCGCAGTGCACCATATCGGCTAGGGGCGCGCACGAATTGGCAGGGCCGATTTGCGCCCGCCGCTACGGCATCCTTACGAAAGCAACTACTATGTCCCGCGACCTTCGCAACGTGGCGATCATCGCCCACGTCGACCACGGCAAAACTACTCTGGTCGATCAACTTTTTCGTCAGTCGGGCACGTTCCGCGAAAACCAGCGCGTGGAAGAGCGTGCGATGGATTCGAACGACCTCGAAAAGGAACGCGGGATCACGATTCTCGCCAAGTGCACCAGCGTGGAAAAGCACGGCGTGCGCATCAATATCGTCGACACGCCCGGCCACGCCGACTTCGGTGCCGAGGTGGAGCGTATTCTCTCCATGGTCGACGGGGTCATCCTGCTGGTCGATTCCGCCGAAGGCCCGATGCCGCAGACCAAGTTCGTCACCGGCAAGGCGCTGGGCCTCGGTCTGCGCCCCATCGTGGTGGTCAACAAGATCGACCGCAGCGATGCGCGCCCGCAGGAAGTGCTCGACGAAGTGTTCGATCTCTTCGCCAGCCTCGATGCGACAGACGAACAGCTCGACTTCCCCAGCCTTTGGGCCTCGGGCCGCGACGGTTATGCCAGCGAAGACGAAAATGCCCGCGAAGGCGATCTCGAACCGCTGTTCAAGCTGATCATCGATCACGTGCCCGCGCCGGGCCTCGATACGGAAGCACCGTTCAGCTTCCTCGCCACCCTGCTCGACCGTGACAACTTCATGGGCCGCGTCCTCACCGGCCGCGTCCAGTCCGGCACGGTCAAGCTCAACGATCCGATCCATGCGCTCGATGCCGATGGCAAGATCATCGAAGTCGGTCGCGCAACCAAGCTGCTGTCCTTCGACGGGCTCGACCGCGTGCCGGTGGAAAGCGCCGAAGCTGGCGACATCATCGCGCTGGCGGGCTTGGAGAAGGCCACCGTCGCCAACACCATCGCCGATCCTTCGGTGAAGACCCCTATCGAGGCACAGCCGATCGATCCGCCCACGCTGGCCATGCGCTTCGCCGTCAACGACAGCCCGCTTGCTGGCCGCGAAGGCAGCAAGGTCACCAGCCGCATGATCCGCGACCGCCTCTATCGCGAAGCGGAAACCAATGTCGCCATCCGCATCACCGAAAGCGAAGACAAGGACAGTTTCGAAGTTGCCGGCCGCGGCGAACTCCAGCTCGGCGTCCTCATCGAAACCATGCGCCGCGAAGGCTTCGAACTCGGCATCAGCCGCCCGCGCGTGCTGTTCCGTGAAGAGAACGGGCAGCGTATGGAGCCGTTCGAAACCGTCGTCATCGACGTGGACGACGAACATTCGGGCACGGTCGTGGAGAAGATGCAGCGCCGCAAGGCAGAGCTCACCGAAATGCGCCCCTCGGGCCAGGGCAAGACCCGCATCACCTTCTCCGCCCCCAGCCGTGGCCTGATCGGCTATCACGGCGAATTCCTGTCCGACACGCGCGGCACGGGCATCATGAACCGCCTGTTCGAGAAGTACGACACCTATCGCGGCAAGATCGAGGGACGCCAGAACGGCGTGCTCATCTCGATGGTCTCAGGCGAGGCCGTACCCTATGCGCTCAATATGCTGGAAGAACGTGGCGAGCTGTTCATCAGCGGCGGTGCCAAGATCTACGAAGGCATGATCATCGGCGAAAACGCCAAGCCGGACGATCTCGAAGTCAACCCGATGAAGTCGAAGCAGCTGACCAACTTCCGCTCGACCGGCAAGGACGATTCGATCCGCCTCACCCCGCCCCGCGTGATGACGCTGGAACAGGCCATCGCCTATATCGACGACGACGAGATGGTCGAAGTGACGCCGGAAAGCATCCGCCTGCGCAAGTCCATCCTCGACCCTCACGAACGCAAGCGCCACAAGCGCTCGATGGGCGGCTGATTCAGGGTCTCAGCACAAGAGCCCCACCGGCAGGTGCACCGCGCAAAAGGCGCGTCATGAGGAAGGTGACGAGGGTGGCAGGCATCAAATTTGCCTGGTCCACCCTCTGCGGTTGCAGAAAACCGGCTATTCGCCCGCCAATGCTTCCATTACGTCTTCCCAGGACACGAGCTTGAAGTTCTGTGCCTCGGGTTCGTTCGCGCCGTCCTGAGCCACGAACAGCCCGCCGGGATAAAGCGACCCGAAACTGCCCGAAGCCAGCTCTATACCGTCGGTTTCCTCGGTACTGCCGAAAGTTCCGGCGGCGATGCGAAAGCGGCCCACGGGTGCCATCTCCGGCAATTCATAAACGGCATAGGTATTGTCGCCCTGGCTCGACGCGACCAGCATTCCGCCGTCTTCACCCTGAGGATAGATCGCCAAGCCTTCGACATCGGCAACGAGCATGCGATTGTCGACCCGGGCAACCAGACGCTTGCTGGCGTCCATATCCGCGCTGTCCATGTCGAACGCCCAGATGCCGGTAACCTCTTCGCCGATGTACAGAGTGCGGGTGCGTTCATCGACCACGCAGCCTTCGGGCTGGCTTGCTACGCGGGCGACAGCCTGCGTCTGCCCGGCGATCTGCCCGCCGCCGGTGTTCACCACGGTACGATAGATCACGCCGTTCTTCGGTGCGCTGAAGATCGACAGCGAGCCATCCCGTTCGTCTTTGCCGAAGCAGATGCCATAGCCTTCGCCCGGCCCAACCGAGAGGCGGGCAGCCTGGCTCAATGACCCGGTAGCCGGATCGAGAAAGGCGAGCAGGATATGGGCCGTGGCGATATCGCTCCGGTCGCTCGCCGCGACCAGTATGCGTCCATCCTCCAGTTCGGCGAGATCGACGTTGTTCAAGCCGGCACCGTCGAAGAAGGAAAGCTGCCGGCCCTGCAGGTCATAGACATGCAGGCCAGCCTTCTTGTCGGTCGCGACGATCAGGCTTTTTTCCGGATTTTCCGGATTGCGCCAGATGGCCGGATCGTCGGCGGCATCTTCTGCCGCGGTCCCTACCGGCACGGTTTCGGCCTTGGCGAAAACCGGAACGGCAGGATCTCCCTGGATCGGTATCGAAGCGCAGCCGCCTGCGATACCGAGGGATGCGAGAACGAAGAGCTTGAATGTGCCGGGCATCAGAACGTCGACCTCACGCCGCCCTTCATGGTCCAGTTGTATTCCTCGTATTGATAGAGGTTACGCTGGCCGCCAAGGTTGTTGTAGGCGAAATACTTGGCGTCGTTGATGTTGATCCACTCGTAGAACAGCTGGATGTTGTCGTTCAGGCGATATTTCGCGCTCAGATCCAGCTGGAAGTGGTCGTCGACATAGCGATCCAGCTCCGGATCGCCTGCCAGTTCATCCAGATACTTGTCGCGATATGTGCCCGAAAGCCGGATATCGATCGGTCCCTTGTCATAGCCGATCGAGATGTTGCCGGTGTGCTTCGAGGTCGTCGGCAGGGGAATGTCGCGCGGTCCATCGGCTGCCGTCAGCGTAACGGTGCCATCTCCGTCGGTGAACGTATAGTTCGCCCGTACCACGAACCCGTCCAGGGCGCCGGTGAAGGCCTTTGATGCGCCGAGTTCGAAGCCGAGCACATCGGCCTTGTCACCGTTGAACCAGATCGTCGCCTCGTCGAAGGGAACGCCGCGGAATACGCCGTTGTAAGGGCCGTCGTCCGCCTCGAACACGGTCTCGACGAAGAAATCCTCGATGCTCTTGTAGAAGACCGAAGCGAAGATCGCGCCGTTGGTGTCGAAGTAGTATTCTGCCGCAGCATCGAGGTTCCATGCTTCGGCCGGGCGCAGTTCGGGATTGCCGAATTCGCCTTCGCGTTCGCCATCGTCCGCCTCCTCCACGGCAAAGCGCGGGGCCTGCTGGAACGGACCCGGACGCACGATCGAGCGATAGCCCGCCGCGCGGAGAACCAGGTTGGGCGTTGCCTCGTAACGCAGGTTGAGGCTCGGCAGCCAGTGATCGTAATCCTTTTCGATCGATGTCGGGGTAACGATTACCGTATCGTCGGTCGCGGTGCTGCCATCGGGCAGCGTGCCATCTTCCTCAACCAGCAGCACATCGTTGCCGGACAGGATATTCGACGTATTCTCGTAGCGCACGCCGCCGATGATCGACAGGGTGGAGCTATCCCAGCGACCGAGCAGATAGCCAGCGAGGATATCTTCCTCGACCACGAAATCCTCGACAGCACTGTCGAAGGTACCGTCGATTTCCTGCAGTTCGAAGCTGTCGAAATTGCCGAAGAAGAAGTCGCTCGCTTCGGTATATCCCGGAACAGGCTCGATATCGGTGATACGATAGGTCTGCTCCAGCCCAAGCGCATCGGCCAGCGTGTAATTGTCGCGTTCGTAGAACTCGACCGTGCCGTTGAAGCTCTTTTCACGCCAGCGGCCCTTTGCACCCGCCTGCACAGTGAATTCGCCCGTGTCTGTTGCGAAGCGGCGGCCGAAATCGAGCTTCGCCGCATATTCCTCGTCCTGGCTGTCCGACAGGGCGACGAATTCGATATCGTTCAGGTCATAGGCCAACGGGTCGAAGAAGTCGCCCGGGTCGGAAATTACCGAATATTGCGGCAGGCGCGGATCGGAAACGTCGAAACCTACCTGAAGCCCTTCACCTTCGTATTCGCGTTCGAAAGCGGCAGGGTCGATGCTTCCATCCTCGCGCTCGCTCGATTTCGCCCAGCTAACCGAATAATCGGCAAACCAGGCACCCCAGTCGCTTTCGCCTCCGGCGACCATGCTGCGGATACGCTGGCTTTCGAAGCGATCCTTGACGTCGCGCTCGATGGTGATGGCCTCGTCATCGTCGTAAACGAGATTGTCGCTGCTGCCCGAGACCCCGGCATCGCCCAGATCGAAGGTCAACCGACGGCGGAATTCCTGGTCGTCGAACTGGCTGTAGATGCCGCGCAGGTAGAGGGCGGTACTGTCGCCGGCGCGGAAATCCAGGCCCAGGGTGGCACTGATACGCTCGCGCTCGACATCGTAGTCGCGGTACTGGAATTCCTCGGCATAGATCAGGCCGTCGTCGTCTTCCCAGTCGTCGGCCTCGATATTGTCCGTCTCGAACGTGCGCCGGTAATAGGACAAACCACCCGTGACGCCGAAATTCTCGTTCACGCGGTAAGAGAAGTCGACGCTGCCCTTGGGGCTGATTTCATCGGCCAGCTCGTTGTAGCTGCCCTCGAGCTTGACTGTGAGCAGGTCCTTGGTGCGGTCGAAGGCGCTGGTCGTCTCGATTTCGACCGAGGCACCGATGGTGTCGGCATCCATATCGGGCGTCAGAGACTTCTTCACCTCGATGGATTCGATGATATCGGAGCTGATGACATCGAGCGCCACGGCGCGGATGTCGTTTTCCGGCGAAGGCAAGCGTACGCCGTTGAGCGAGGTCGCGTTCAGGCTGGGAGACAGGCCGCGGATAGACACGAAACGGCCTTCGCCCTGATCGTTGAGCACATTGACGCCCGGCAGGCGGCGCAGGCTCTCCGCAACATTCTGGTCCGGGAACTGGCCGATGGCATCGCGGGACAGGACGTCGGAGATCACGTCGTTCTCGCGCTTGCGCGAAAGGGCGCTGGCAAGGTTGGCGGCCTGGCCGATGACCAGGATTTCATCGTCGCTACCGATGCCGGACAGGCGCAATGTCGCGCCGACCGTTCCTGCTGCCGGGACATCGATCTTCTGAGTGACCGGGTCGGCGCCCACGTAGCGTACTTCGAGCGTGTAGGTGCCCTCGGGCACATTTGCGAAGCGGAAAGAGCCGTCGCGTTCGGTCGACAGTGTACGGTCGAGCTCGACGATACGGACTTCGGCTGCACGCAGGGCAATCGTGTCGTTGGCATCGGTCACCGTGCCGGTGATATCTCCGGCAAACGCAGGTGCCGCCACGCAGAATGCGACCACGCTCGCAGCAAGTTTGAGAGAATTTCGGGTTATTTTAGTCATGTGAGCCCTCCAGTTGGAGGCGCGTCTAGGACCGGCGTTTGACGCAATCGTGTCGCTTGCGGGACGGAATCAAGACATTGTGACGCTATCGTTGCAGGGGCCCGGCAATGGATTGATTTTCCTACACCGGCCCTCCCGTGATAATCTGCGCAAAGGCTCTTTCCCTTCGTCCATCCCCGTCAGGCCTGCTTCAGGTCAGGGTTCGCCTGCAAGCCGACATTCGCGCGCGGCAAACCGACATGGCGCGCCTCTAAGCCGACAGTCGGCACTCATAAGCTGGCACTTTTCCGGCCCAAGCCGACGCCGGAAGTCGCAAGCTGACGCCTTTTTGCGCAAGCCGACAAACTCTTCGCCCTGGACTGTGTAACACCCGGTCCATGTCTCCCGGCGGCGCGCCTGTAGTCAAAGGCGGTTGCATTTGTTACCTGCCCTCTCATGCAGACGGGAACACTCATATCGCTCGCCCTCTATTTCATCGCCATGATCGGCATCGGACTGTGGGCGTGGAAGCGCTCGACCGATACGTCCGAAGGCTATCTGCTCGCCGGGCGTAACCTGCATCCGGCGGTTGCGGCGCTGTCTGCCGGCGCTTCTGACATGAGCGGCTGGCTGCTGCTCGGCCTGCCGGGCGCGCTCTATGCTGCTGGGCTCGTCGAAGCCTGGATCGGCATCGGACTGTTCGTGGGCGCGCTGGTCAACTGGGTGGTGGTCGCCCCCCGCCTGCGCCGGCAGACAGAGGATCTCGGCAATGCCCTGACGATCCCCGAATTCCTCGCCAACCGCTTCCCCGACAAGGCAGTGGCCCTGCGGGTGGTCTCGGCGCTGATCGTGGTGGTGTTCTTCGCGGTCTATACTGCGGCGGGCCTCGTCGGCGGCGGATTGCTATTCGAGACAAGCTTCGCGGGCATCCTGCCGGACTGGGGGATGAGCGATTACATGTGGGGCATCTGGATCACCGCGCTGGTGGTGCTGGCCTATACCATGGTCGGCGGGTTCCTCGCCGTCAGCCTGACCGACTTCGTGCAGGGCTGCATCATGGTGGTGGCTCTGGTGCTGATGCCGCTGGTGGTCATGTTCGGCGCGGGCGGCGAAGGCGGCGGTTCGCTGGCCGACGTACCGGTCGAAGGCTTCCTCAGCCTGACGCAGGGGCTGACGCTGCTGGGCTTCATCAGCGCGGTGACCTGGGGGCTCGGCTATTTCGGCCAGCCGCACATCATCGTGCGCTTCATGGCCATCGACACGGTCGAAAAGGTCAGGACCGCGCGCAACATCGGCATGACCTGGATGGGGGGCGCGCTGATCGGCTCGATCGGGATCGGCATAGCGGGCCGCGCCTATGTGGAGCGTAACGGCATCGTGGTGGACAATCCGGAGACGATCTTCATCGTCCTTGCGAACCTGCTGTTCCACCCGCTCATCACCGGCTTCCTGCTGGCAGCGCTGCTGGCGGCGATCATGTCGACGATCAGCTCGCAATTGCTGGTGGCGTCGAGTTCGCTGACGGAAGACTTCTACAAGCTCTTCCTGCGCAAGGATGCAGGCGAACGGGAAAGCGTCAACGTGGGCCGCATCTGCGTGGCGCTAGTGGCGCTGGCGGCCATCTGGGTCGCGAGTGATCCGGAGAGCCAGGTGCTCGGCCTTGTGTCCAACGCCTGGGCGGGCTTCGGCGCGGCCTTCGGCCCGCTGATCATCCTCTCGCTGGTGTGGGAAAAGATGACTGGGTCGGGTGCGGTGGCAGGCCTCGTGGTCGGCGCGGGCACGGTCGCGGCATGGATCGCGCTGGGCTGGAACAGCCAGCTGCCGGGCCTCGACGGCGGCCTGTATGAGATCGTGCCGGGCTTCATCGCAGCATGGCTGGCCATCGTGCTGGTGAGCAAGGCGACCTACTCCGCGCCCGAAGCACGGGCGGCCTGAGGTTCCCACGAGGGGCTTGTATCCTCGGCAAACCCGGGGTTAATCTGCCGCTCCTAGCGGGAGGGTGAGATGGCGAAAATTACCGGCCTCGGCGGCGTTTTCTATGTGGTGAAGGATCCCGAAGCCACCCGGGCGTGGTACCGCGACGTCCTGGGATTGGACGGCGAGTACGGTCCGCAGCTCAACTGGTCCGAGGAGACCGGCGAGAAGCCCTATTCGCTGGTCAGCCATTTCAAGGACGATCAGTACATCCAGCCCGGCAAGGGCGGCTTCATGATCAACCTGCGGGTCGACGATCTCGACGGCTTCGTCGCCCAGCTGAAAGGTATTGGCGTCGAAGTGCTCGACAGCGTCGATGAAGGCTATGGCAAGTTCGCCTGGCTGCTCGATCCCGACGGAGTGAAGATCGAATTGTGGGAACAGGTGGACGCGCCAGAATGATCAGGGGTCCATTCGTTTCCCGTTCACTATCATCGGCATAGGTTCGCTGGATGCGCGACTTCTCCCTCGCCATTCTCGCCATTGCCCTTGCCGGATGCGGCGTCGCGCCGGACACGCGCGAGCCGGTCTCCCGCGCGCCGACTTCCGGAAGTGGTTCGGCCAATTGGGAACGCCCGCAGGCCCGCCAGTGTATTGCAGAACTGGGCCGGTCAGGCTCGCAATTCGCTCCCCTTCCCGACCGGATGTACGGCGCAGGCTGCTCCACGCTCGACAGCGTCCAGCTTGAGCGGGTCGGCGGGGATCTCGGTCCGCTCACCGTGACCAATCTTGGACCACTTGCCTGCCCGCTCGCGAACGACTTTGCCGCCTGGGCGCGTTACGGTGTCGATCGCGCCGCCCGGCAGATACTCGGCAGCCCTCTGGTCCGGATCGAGACAATGGGCAGTTACTCTTGCCGCAACGTCGCAGGTACCGGGCGGCTATCCGCTCACTCCCGGGCAGAAGCCGTCGACATCGGCGCTTTCCTACTTGCCGATGGCAGGCGTATCAGCGTCAAGGACGGCTGGAACGCCAGTGCGAAAGAACGGGAATTCCTGCGTGTCGTCCATCGCAGTGCCTGCAAGCGGTTCGGCACGGTCCTGGGCCCTGATTACAATGCGGCGCATCATGATCATCTGCACCTCGAACAGGGGGACGGCAGTTTTTGCCGGTAATGCAGTGACCGAACGCTACCGTTCTAAGCGGCGCTGACTTGCCGCACGTCTTCCAGGCCTGCTTCGATGCAAATACGGACCGCTTCGGCGGGATGGTGGGCGCCAAGTTTGTTCATCATGTTGGCCCGATGGATTTCGACGGTCCGCGGGCTGATGCGCAGTTCATGCGCAATCATCTTGTTGCTGCGTCCTTCCGTCAGCCAGTCGAGTACCTCGCGTTCACGCGGGGATAAGCTGGCGATGCGGTTTCGAGCTTCGGTGATTTTCCGGCGGGCAAGGATATAGGATTGCGCTTCCTCGAGAATCCGCACCACCGCCTTTTGGAGACGATCTTCGCGTAGAGGGAGGCGGACATAATCGAAAGCGCCATTCTTTATCGCTTCCACGACCCGACCCGGTCGTGGATCGGCCGAAGTAGCAACCACCGGCAACCAGGCCCCGCGATCGGCAAGGTTGCGCACCATGCGGACGGGCTCCCCGTTTTCTTCGTCACGAACCAGGACGATACCTTCGGTCGGCAACACGGAAACGAACTCCGCAATATTGGAGTATATCTCGCAATGATGCCCCATCGCCAATCCGAGACGAGCTTGCCGAGCCCGTGATCGCGAAGACCCGTCTACGATGTGGAGTTTGGTGTGCTGTCCCATGTCTGCAAGAATGCACGATCAGACAGAATTCACAGTCCGCAAGATTACGGACCCTGCGATCACTTCACCATAAAGTTTTTTATATCAATAGATTACAAAAGAAAATTCAGGCAAATTCTCTAAGTAGGAACCCCTAATGCCAGACGAGCTCCGCAAAATTACCTAGTCGTCCTGACGATAGAAACTGTAGTCGGGAAGCGAATGGAAGGCGTTCTTGAGCGCGTCTCCCCAGCAGGTGGATATCACCTGGAAATAGCTGTCGTCATGGGCGACACGGTGCTGGTGTCCGGCTTCGTAGGTATCACGTTCGATCACCTGGAGATCCAGCGGTAGGCCCACCGAGAGGTTGGCCTTCAGCGTGGAATCGAAGCTGACCATCAGTAGCTTCACGCCATCCTCAAGGCTCATCTGCCGATCGTAACCGCGAATGATGATCGGACGGCCATACTTGGTCTCGCCGATCTGGAAGAAAGGCGTATCGAGGCTGGCTTCGATGAAGTTTCCTTCCGGATAGACCATGAACAGGCGCGGCTCCATGCCCTTGATCTGGCCTGCGACGATGATCGAAGCGGTAAAACGGCCCCTGCCCCTTGCGCCGTTCGCTTCCTGCCGTTCGCCGATGATGTTCCGCAGGAGCTTGCCGATCTCGGTCGCAACCTGGAACATGGTCGGCGATTTGAGCAGGATGTTGCCGCGCTCGTCGGGTTCCTTCGTGCGTTCCTCAAGCTGGCTGATGACCGCTTGCGTGGTCGCGAGATTGCCCGCCGTCATCAAGGTGATGATCCGGTCGCCCGGGATTTGCCAGGTGAACATCTTGCGAAATACCGAGATATTGTCGACGCCCGAATTGGTGCGCGTATCGCTCATGAGCACCAGGCCCTTGTCGAGCTTCATTCCCACGCAATAGGTCATAATCGTCTTTCGTTACTGCTGCTGCACGTGCTGCTGCTCTACCGCCACATCGACCTCCAGAACCTGCTGCATATTGCCGAAGCTGATGCCGGTGACGGGAGATGCATCGCGGTAATCGCGGCCCGTGGCAACGCGGACATATCGCTCATCCGGGCTGATGCCGTTGGAAATGTCGAAGCCGACCCAGCCCAGTCCGTCGACAAAGGCTTCGGCCCAGGCATGGGTCGCTTCCTGTTCGATGCGGTCGTTCATCATCAGATAGCCGGAGACATATCGCGCCGGCACATCGAGGGCGCGGGCAGCACCGATAAAGATATGCGCATGATCCTGGCAGACACCGTTTCTCGCCGCGTAGCTCTGTTCGGCAGTGGTGCTCCAGTCCGTGGTTCCGATCTTGTATTCCACCCGTTCGAGTGTGCTGCGAGAAAGTTCATGCAACATATCGAGCCGCTCGCCCTCGTAATTCCTCAGTTCGCGGACCAATTTCTCGATACCCGGCCCCGGCCGCGTCAGGCGCGTCTGGGAAAGGAAGCTCCACAGCGGCAGATGCCCTGCGTGCCTGCCGATCACGCCGGCATGATCGTGGGTATCGACCATCCCGCGGCACGTAATTCTGACTTCGTGCACATTCGGCTCAACCCCGACCAGCGTAGTCGTATTATGGTGCTGATCCTCGTAGGTCAGTTCCTCATGGGCGTTCTCGTATTCCATTTCCCATTCGAGAATTTCCTGCCCTTGCGTTTCCTTAGGCGTGAGCCGCAGGCGTTGAAGGGCATGAACGACCGGAGCGTCGAACAGATATCGGGTGGTATGGCGGATCGAAAGGCGCATCAGGCGAGAAACCTGTAGTCTGTGGAAATGGCTTCGGCGATGGCGGAATTGGACACAGTAAAATCGACGAGGAATTCATGGAGTCCCTGCTCGAATATCTCGTCGATACTGAGATCGTTGAGCCTGGTATCCGCATCGCGCATAAGGGCATTGCTCTCTCCTTCGGAGCCATGAAGGCGCGCCAATGCGGCCAGGTTTTCTCGCAGGGCCGAATGGCAGAAGGCCAGACTGCGCGGAAACCGATCGTCGAGGATCAGGAATTCGCAAATCCCGCGTGCATCGATCTGGCCCGCGTGGAGCCAGCGATAGGCGCGATCGCCCGAAACCGACCGCAGCACCGTATCCCATTGTCCCGTGTCGAGGCTGGAGCCGACATAGGAGAGCGAAGGCAGCAGCAGGTAGTATTTGATGTCGAGGATGCGCGCGACGGAATCGGCGCGTTCGATGAAAGTACCGGCGCGGGCGAAATGGAAACCTTCATCACGCAGCATCGAACCCGACATCGCGCCGTGGGCGAGCGTACCGGCACGGCGGATGGTTGCCACCGTGTCCAGCACGCGGTTCTCACCGACCGGCTTCGAGAGTTGTTCTTTTACTACGAGCCAGTTCTCGTTGATCGCTTCCCACAATTCCCCGCTGATGGCGTTTCGCGCGAGTCGCGCGTTCTGGCGGACGAGGCCGAACATCGACAGTATGCAGGCCGGATTGCTCTTTTCACGCAGCATGAAATTCCACGCCTGCATCCCGGTATAGCTTGCGTGCTTCGCCTCATACCCAGCCCTCTGGCCCGAAGTGGCGATCACCGAACGCCATTCTTCTTCCGCCGTGACGAGATCCTTGGTCAGGGCCATGCGCAGTCCGGCATCGAGCAGGCGCGCGGTATTCTCCGCCCGCTCGAGATAGCGGAACATCCAGAAAAGACCGTTGGCAGTGCGTCCGAGCATATCAGTCCTTCAGCACCCAGGTATCCTTGGTCCCGCCGCCCTGGCTGGAATTCACCACCAGCGAACCTTCCTTCAAGGCCACACGGGTCAGGCCACCCGGAGTAATGTCGATCTTGTCGGGTGAAACGAGCACGAAGGGTCGCAAATCAACATGCCGAGGTGCGAGCCCTTTCTTGGTGAAAATGGGACAGGTGGAGAGCGATAGCGTAGGCTGCGCAATGTAATTTTGCGGATTCTCGACGATCTTCGAGCGGAACTCCCCGATTTCTTTCTTCGAGGATGCGGGGCCGACCAGCATGCCATATCCGCCCGAGCCGTGGACCTCTTTCACCACCAACTCCTCCAGATTATCGAGCACGTATTTCAGGCTGTCCTCATCGGCACAGCGCCAGGTTTCGACATTGGGCAGCAGCGGCCTTTCCCCGGTGTAGAACTCTACGATGTCGGGCATGAAGGAATAGATCGCCTTGTCGTCGCAGACGCCCGTGCCGGGCGCATTGGCGATGGTGACCTTGCCCGAACGATAGACATCCATAATGCCCGGCACGCCCAGCACGCTGTCCGGATTGAAGGTCAGGGGATCCAGGAATTCGTCGTCCACGCGGCGATAGATCACGTCGACCGCCTTGTATCCGCTGGTGGTGCGCATGGCGACACGTCCGTCGACGACGCGAAGGTCGCTGCCTTCCACCAGTTCCGCGCCCATCTGGTCGGCGAGGAAGGCGTGCTCGAAATAGGCCGAATTGTAGATGCCCGGGGTGAGGACCGCCACGACAGGGCGCCCGCCCGAACGTTGCGGCGCGCAGGCCGCGAGGCTCTTGGCCAGACGGCGCGGATAATCCGAGACGCTTTCCACCGGGCAGCGCAGGAACAGCTCGGGAAACATCGCCATCATGGTTTCGCGATTTTCGAGCATGTAACTGACGCCCGACGGCGTCCGCGCATTGTCTTCCAGCACGTAGAACTCGTCCGGCCCGGTCCGCACAAGGTCGATCCCGACGATATGGGTATAGACGCCGCCCGGCGGCGTGAAGCCGACCATATTGGGTAGCCAGGCATCGTTGTGCCGCAGGAGGCGTTCGGGCAGCCTCCCCGCCCGAACGATCTCCTGCCGGTGATAGAGATCGTGCATGAAGGCGTTGAGCGCGCTGACGCGCTGCTCGATCCCGCGCGTCAGCCGGCGCCATTCGCCTGCATCGATGATGCGCGGAACCATGTCGAAGGGTATGAGACGTTCCTCCGCCTCGTCTTCACCGTAAACGTTGAAAGTGATTCCGGTCTTGCGGAAATTGGTTTCCGCTTCGGAATGCTTGCGCCGCAGCAGTTTCTGGTCCTGCCCGTCGTACCACTTGCAATAGTCGGCATAGGCGGGGCGCACTGTGCCATCGGGCTCACGCATTTCGTCGAAGAATTCGGCTGAGCCGTTCATGGATCCCCTGAATGTCCGGCAATCGCGAGGCAGGACACCTCGCTGTCTCACCTGATTAAAGGATTCAGGCGCGGTCCAGTTCCGAAAGAAGCGCGGACATTGCCTCGTTCGTCAAGACAAAACCCATATGCGAGCAGCGCAGCGCCACCGCGCGATCGCGTTCACCGGGCCTTCCGCAGGCGGACTTGGGTGCCACGATTCCGTCGCGCGGGCTCCACATGGCGACGGTTTCCACCGGCGGCTTTTCGGAGATCACGGTGTCGATTTCCGGCTCGTCCACCCGGTGACCGGCTATGGCCTGATAGGCACGCCAGCCATTGTTGGCACGCGGACTGCCTGAAAAGGGCGAGCCCATCGTCACGACCTTCTCGACCTTGTCGGGGTGTTTCTTGGCCAGTTCGCGCGCCATCACGCCGCCCAGACTCCAGCCCACGAGGACGAGCGGCTCTTGCTTGGTCCGGTACAGTTCGAGTAGCCGGTTCTCGACTTTCTCAAACCGATCGGCGGTGGCTCCCAGATTATAGCCCAGTCCCCACTTCTTGGCCGTATGACCGGCTTTTTCCAACTGCTTCGCCATCCAGCGCATACGGACGGGATGCGCACCGAAACCTGGCAACAGCATGATATTTTTCGGATTTTCAGCCGGGGATATTTCGAGCGGGGAAAGCCGCCGTTTTATCGGCTCCAGCGGCCAGAGGAATTCGCGCGCAAGGAGAAACGCCTTGGGGCCGCGAACGTCATCCGGGCGTGGCTCTGCAGCCAGAGCGAGCCTGCGCCCCCATTCCTGTCGGGTTTCATAAAAAGGTAACGTTGCCATCGTTTCGCAACAATGCACCGCATCGATGTCGGGTTCCTGAACGCGGCGCGTCAGCTTTCGCAATCGCCTATGCGTTCCTGCTGCGAACGTGAGACGAGTGTCATCGTCTCTCCGTCGGGACCATTCATTTCCATCGTCATCGTCGTGTCGGAAGATGTGCGCCCACCCTTGCCTTCAATCGTCATGCGCATCGTCCCCCGGCCCGGCTCCTGGCAAACCATGACCGCATCGATTTCGCCAGCTTCGATATCGAAGGTCTCGAAACTGCAATTGTCTTGTGCCTGAGCTTCACGAATAGCTTCTTCGAAGCCTTTCTGGGCTTCTTCTTCGGTAAGGCAATATTCGTTGGTCTGCGGGCCTTGGTCCAGCATCGCCCTCATCTGATCGCGCACCTGTTCCGGAGCGCCCGGCATCTGGACATCCACGAATTCTACGGTCGATCGATACTGCCCGGAATCTGGCTTCACGAATTCCCCGTCGCTCACAGCCGCCGCTTCCTCGATCGAAATCTTTCCGTCCCCGTCGGAATCCGTTTCGGAACTTCCGCAACCGGCGAGAGCGAATGCGGAAAGAGCGATCATAAAGCTGCGCGACATGGGTATCTCCGGTGACGAAGAGAACAAGCTAGCAGTCATGTGGAAGAGCGCAACAGAAGTTGCGCGCAAACCAACTGTTCCCATATGTGCGCGCATGGCCGAACTTGTTATCCGACGCGGACTCGAAGAACCTGACACCAGTGGTGAGTTCGTCCCTCACAAGCCTGCTCGGCCCGAAAAGTCGATGCCGGGCAGGAAGTTCAAGCTCGTCAGCGACTATACGCCCAGCGGCGACCAGCCGACTGCGATTGCCGAACTGGTGGGTTCTGCGCGGGAGGACGAACAGACACAGGTCCTTCTCGGCGTGACGGGTTCCGGCAAGACCTTCACCATGGCCAAGGTGATCGAGGAATTGCAGCGCCCCGCCCTGATCCTCGCGCCCAACAAGATTCTCGCCGCGCAGCTCTACGGCGAATTCAAGAGCTTCTTCCCCGAAAACGCGGTCGAGTATTTCGTCTCCTACTACGACTACTACCAGCCCGAAGCCTACGTCCCGCGCTCCGACACCTATATCGAGAAGGAAAGCTCGGTGAACGAGGCGATCGACCGGATGCGCCACTCGGCCACGCGCGCCCTGCTCGAACGCGACGACGTGATCATCGTCGCCTCGGTGTCCTGCCTTTACGGTATCGGTTCGGTCGAGACCTATTCGGCGATGATCTTCGACATCAAGAAGGGCGAGACCGTCGACCAGCGCGAGCTGATCCGCAAGCTGGTCGCGCTGCAATACAAGCGGAACGACGCGGCCTTCGCGCGCGGTAATTTCCGTGTGCGCGGCGACAGTCTCGAAATCTTCCCCTCGCACTATGAAGACATGGCCTGGCGGATCAGTTTCTTCGGTGACGAAATCGAGGAAATCAGCGAATTCGACCCGCTGACGGGCAAGAAAGGCGCCAGCCTCGAAAAGGTGCGCGTCTATGCCAATTCGCACTATGTCACGCCGGGGCCGACGATGAAGCAGGCATCCGAAGCCATCAAGTTCGAGCTGACCGAGCGGCTTAAGGAACTGCAGGAGGAAGGCCGCCTGCTCGAAGCACAGAGACTTGAGCAGCGGACCAATTTCGACCTCGAGATGATCGCCGCTACCGGCAGTTGCGCAGGGATCGAGAACTACAGCCGCTTCCTCACCGGACGCCTTCCCGGCGAACCACCGCCGACCCTGTTCGAATACCTGCCCGAAAACGCGCTGCTGTTCGTCGACGAAAGCCACCAGACCGTGCCGCAGATCGGCGCCATGTCGAAAGGCGACCACCGGCGCAAGATCACGCTCGCCGAACACGGATTCCGCCTGCCGTCCTGCATCGACAACCGACCGCTTCGCTTCAACGAGTGGGACGCGATGCGCCCGCAGACCTTCTGCGTTTCGGCAACTCCCGGCACTTGGGAAATGGAACAGACCGGCGGCGTCTTCGCCGAACAGGTCATCCGCCCCACCGGGCTGATCGATCCGCCAGTCGAGATCAAGCCGGTCGAGGACCAAGTCCAGGACTGTATCGAAGAATGCAAGAAGACCGCCAGGATGGGCTACAGAACGCTGGTCACCACGCTGACCAAGCGGATGGCGGAAGACCTCACCGAGTTCATGCACGAGGCGGGCGTCAAGGTGCGCTACATGCACTCCGATGTGGAGACGCTGGAGCGCATCGAGCTGATCCGCGACCTTCGGCTCGGCGTTTACGATGTGCTGGTGGGGATCAACCTGCTGCGCGAAGGGCTCGACATTCCCGAATGCGGGCTCGTTTGTATTCTCGATGCCGACAAGGAAGGCTTCCTGCGCTCGGAAACCTCACTGATTCAAACCATCGGTCGCGCCGCGCGTAACGTCGAAGGACGCGTGATCCTCTATGCCGACAGAGTGACCGGCTCGATGGAACGTGCCATCGCGGAAACCGACCGCCGCCGTGAAAAGCAACGCGCCTATAACGAAGAACACGGCATCACGCCGACCACTATCAAGCGCAATATCGCCGATATCGTCGCTCATACTGCATCGCAGGATGGCGTCACCGTCGACATCGGCGACGACGAGCGCAACAATCTCGTCGGGCATAATCTCCGCGCCTATATCGAAGACCTCGAGAAACGCATGCGCGCTGCCGCTGCCGATCTCGAATTCGAGGAAGCCGGCAGGCTGCGCGACGAAATCCGCCAGCTGGAGAACGACGAGCTCGGCCTCGGCCATGGTGAGAAGAAGGCACCGCGTGTAGGGCGCAGCGATGCGGGCCGCCCCGGCACACGCAAGACCCGCTATGGCAAGACGCGGTACAAACGGATGGGCGGCAAACCCTGATCGACAAGCGCATTTGACGCGCTTCGCCCCGCTTGTGCATAGGTCCGGCACATGAGGGGACTGAACATGATATCGAACTGCCGCCTGATCGCCCACCTAGCCGCCGCCAGCGCCCTTGCGCTGACACCGCAAGCCGTAACCGCTCAAAACGGCGAAGGCTCCGAAGCAAGCGCTGCAGAAAACATCGATCCGCAGATCAGGTCACGCGAACTGTCGGGCACCTTCGGTGGACAGCGTATGAGTTATACCGCCACCATTCGCGAAAATGTGCTGGAATCGGATGATGGCAAACCCGAAGCGGTGATGGTCACCACCAGCTATGTAAAGGATCCGCGCGACACTTCGCGCCCGGTATTCTTCATCTACAATGGCGGTCCCGGTTCGGGATCGGTGTGGTTGCAGATGGGGGCCTGGGGCCCGAAGCGCGTAGCAATACCCTCCGACGCCCGTGACGACGGCGCACCGCCCTATCCCCTCGTCGACAATCCCGACAGCCTGCTCGACGTGGCCGATCTCGTCTTCATCGATCCCCCGGGCACAGGCTTCAGTTATCTCACCGAGGGAACCGATCCGGAAAAATATTACGGCCTGCGGCAGGACGCAAAGGCCGTGGCCCAAATCATTCGCCGCTGGATCAACGATAACGGGCGCTGGAACAGCCCCAAATACCTTGGCGGAGAAAGCTACGGCACCAGCCGGACCGCCATGGTCGTGGATGAACTGGAAGGCGGCACCTATAACGATGTCGGTCTCAACGGGCTGATACTCGTTTCGACCATCCTCGATTTTGCCGGACGGGAGCCCACGCCGGGTAACGAGATGGCCTATATCGTCACCCTGCCCAACATGGCTGCCGCCGCCTATTACCACGGCAAGGTCGAAGCGCCCTCGGTGGAAGCCATCGCAGAAGAAGCGCGCCAGTTCGCCATCGGTCCTTACGCTACCGCGCTGCTCAAAGGACAGGACCTGCGGGATGCCGAGCGCGCCGCGGTTCGCGCCGAGCTTGCCCGGTTAACGGGCCTTTCGGAAACCTATCTCGACAATGCCGATTTGCGCGTGACCTCGCAGCGCTTCTACAAGGAACTGCTGCGGGATCGCGGACTTACCATCGGCCGCCTCGATGCGCGCTATACGGGCCGCGATTTCGACAATGCGGGTGAAACGCCAGACAACGATCCCAGCTTTTACGGAATCGATGCCGGCTATACCGCCGCCATCAACCAGTGGGCGCGCGAGACGCTCGGCTTCAAGACCGACCGTGAATACCAGTCGATCGGGCGCGAACCGGGCCAGCATTGGGACTGGTCACTTGGGCAATATGGCCGCAACGCTTATCTCAACGTCACCCCCTTCATCGGCAAGGCGATGCGCGAGAATTCGCAGCTGCGCCTGTTCAACGCGCAGGGCTGGTACGACTTCGCCACGCCATTTTTCGGCGCGGAATATTCGCTCAATCGCTTCGGCATCCCGCAGGACCGATTGACCTTCGAATATTATGATGCCGGCCACATGATGTATATTCGCGACGAAGATCGGGCAAAACTGTCTGCGGATTTGCGCGAGTTCATCAGGGCGCGTTGACGATCCAGTCGGGATGCGCATAGCAGCGCCGATGGTTCGCTACGGTTGCTTCCCCTTCGTATTGTGTCTCGCTGCGTGCAATCCCCCAGCTTCGGAGGATTACATGAGCCGTCCGGGCGTGGTCGAGGAACGCGCTGCGCCTGCGAAACCGATAGATTCACCCGATACCGAAGATGCTGCCTGGGCGATGAGCGAAACCAGCGGGCGATTGCTCTACGGCAAGCCTGGACATGCGCCGCTGCTGTCGCTGGCGTGCGAGGATAGTATGCTGGTCTATACCCGCTATGTCGCCGCCGACCCGAATGCGAAAGCGGTGCTGGCCCTGATCGGCAACGGCCATGTCGAACGGCTCTGGATCGATGCCGAAGAGGATGAGGAACGCTGGCTCTGGCGCGGCAGGCTGGCCGCTGACGATCCGCGCCTCGAAGTCCTGACCGGACCCCGGAGAGTGGAGGCCACCGTGCCCGGAGCGGGATCGGTAACACTCAACGCAAGCCGCGCCCCGGGCGAGTTCATCACCGCCTGCGCAGCCGAACTTACTCCGCCGCCAGTTCCGCCAGAAGATCCGGCGTAAGCACCTGCGGCAGTTGCCGCGCTTCGCCGCCGGGCGGATACCAGAAATAGAGCGGAACGCCTGCAGCGCCTTGCTCGGACAGGAAGGCTGCGATTTCCTCGTCGCGCCGCGTCCAGTCTCCGCGCAGCGCAATAACGCCTGCCTTATCGAAAGCCTCGCGGGTTTCCTCGCGTTCGATCGCCACGCTTTCGTTGACCTTGCAGGTCACACACCAGTCGGCGGTGAACCACACGAACACCGGCTGGCCGCTGGCCCTTGCTTCGGCCAGTGCGCGCTCGGAGAACGGCAGGGGGTTCAGCAGGCTTTCGTTTTCGGTGCGCGCTGTCGCGGATGGCTCGGGCAACAGCGCAAGTCCCGCAATGGAAAGAACCAGCGTTCCGGCCATTACCGCCCGCCAGCGTGAACCCGCGTCGCACTGCATCCGGCCGGCGAGATAAAGCAGGACCAGCAGGAGAGCCACGAACACCCCAGCGATTAGCAGGTATTGAGCACCCCCGATACGCCAGACCAGCCACGCCAGCGCCAGCACCGTCAACCCCATCGGCAACGCCATCCAGCGCCGGAACCGTTCCATCCATGGACCGGGCTTCGGCAGACGGCGGCGGAACGCAGGAATGAACCCGACAAGCAGGAACGGCAGCGCAAGGCCGACACCGAGCATGGTGAAGATCAGCATGCCCTCGGTGGGCGGCAGGACTATCGCCGCGCCCAGAGCGAGGGCCATGAACGGCCCCGTGCAGGGAGTGGCGACGAAGGCTGCCAGAAGGCCTGTCGCAAAAGATCCCCCGGGCGAGGCTGCGCGGCCGGAAAGCGCCATTCCCGGCACCTCGAAAAGGCTGAGGAAATTGGCCGTGATCGCAACTGCCAGAAGCAGGAGACCCACCACCACGCGGGGTTCCTGAAGCTGGAAGGCCCAGCCCACCTGCTCGCCTGCGGAACGCAGGATCAGCACCAGCGCGCCCAGCGCGGCACAAGCCAGCACGACCCCCGCCGTATAGGCCAGCGCATCGCGCCGCGCCGACAGTTCGTCTCCGCCCGCCTTCGCGAGCGACAGCGCCTTGAGGCTAAGAATAGGAAAGACGCAGGGCATGATGTTCAGCAGGACCCCGCCTGCCAGCGAAGCCAGCAACAGCACCCACAGGGCGGGTATCTCGACCGGGCCGCTCAGCGGCTCAGCCCCTTCCAGAGGGACGTCGCGTGGTTCAGCGGTGAAGCGGACCCCCTGCCCCTCGCCGAACGACAGGATGCCGGAAATGCTTGCGGGCCGGGTACCGGTCTCCACCCCCGCAAGCTGCTTCAGGGGAATCTCCACCACCAGCAGATCGCCTTCACGAATGAAGGTCTGCATCGCGGCATAGTCTGGTGTGAGGCCGCCACCGAGTTCGGCCGTCTCCACGAAAAGATGAAGATCGCCGAGTTCGAGATCCGCCGGCAGCGGGAGGCCGATGCGCAAAGTTTTCTGCGTGATTTCATAACCGGCTATGCTGTCGAGTTGCGGCGCGATGGCCGCCTGCCAGCTCTTGAAATCGCCGCCTTCGCGCACTGTCAGCCGTGCGTCTTGTGGAACGCAAATCCGGTCGGTGCAGGCGAGATAGGAAACGAAACCAGTGATCGGAGCGAAATTGCCAACCGCAGCACTTTCCGGAACCTCGACTGGTACCAGCACCGCATATTCGCCCTCGTAAATATGGTTCATCAACCCGGCGATCACCAGCGTCTGCGGAACGGGATAGAGCGGTTCGCCAGCGGTCCAGCCTTGCGGCAGGTCGAGGTCGAGCGCCATGCCCTGCCCGGCATCGCCCGGATTGGACCAGTATCCGTGCCATTCCTCGCTCCTGGGCGTGAATTGCAGCGCGAGCATCCAGGTCTCGCCCGGTACCGGTGGACCATCGCTGCGCAGTTCGACGGCGATATTCTCGTCGCCGAAACGCGCATCCTGCGCTTGCAGCATTGCCGGCAGAAGGCAGAACAGCGCCGCCACTACAAGCGCCAGCGCGCCGCGCACCGCGTCCATTCTGCTTGCTTCGATCACGCCCTGCGCATTAGGGACTGCCTCCATGACAGACAAGCGCGACCTGCTTATCCTCGGCGGCGGCCTCGTCGGCACCACGCTGGCACTTGCCGCGGCGAAGAAGGGGCTTTCGAGCCACCTCGTCGACCGGGCAGACCCTGCCGATCTGACCGCGGAGGGCTTCGATGGCCGCGCTTCGGCGATTTCCACCGCAAGTTGGCGGCTGTTTCGCAATATCGGCCTCGCCTCGACTCTCGAGCCGCATGGCTGCGAGATCGAGGCCATCGCCGTCGTCGACCAGATGAAACCGGGCCGGATCGATTTCCGCCCCGAGCCGCACGAAGGCACGCTGGGCCGTATGTTCGCCAACCGGCAATTGCGCATCGCGCTGTTCGAAGCAGCCAAGGCGGAGCCGCTGATTGCCATACATGCGCCGGTCGAAGTGACGAGCCGCCACCGCGATGCCTTTTCGGTCAGTGCGACACTGTCCGATGGCACGGTCCTCGAAGCCGATCTCCTCGTCGGGGCGGAAGGGCGCGGATCGCCCACCCGTGAAGAAGCCGAACTCAAAATGGCGAGCTGGGATTATTCGCACCGCGCCATCATCACCGGGCTGAACCATTCGAAGCCGCACGAGGGCGTCGCATGGGAGATTTTCTACGAGGACGGCCCCTTCGCCCTCCTCCCGATGCTCAACGGGCCCGGCGGAGAACACCGTAGCGCGCTGGTCTGGACGGTGGACGAGAAGGATGCTGCAGGCGTCCTCAAGATGGGGGACCGTGCCTTCCTAGCCGAGGTCGAGAAGCGCATGGGCAATATCCTCGGCACGCTCGAACTCAACAGCGGGCGATCCTCCTATCCGCTCAGCTTCCAGCACACCGCACGCATTGTTGGCGAGCGCATGGCGCTGGTAGGCGATAGCGCACATGGTATGCATCCGATTGCCGGTCAGGGTCTCAACCTCGGCCTGCGCGATGTCGGTGCGCTGGTGGAGGTGCTGGAAGAGGCACGCCGGCTCGGGCTCGACCTGGGAGATGCGCAGGTTCTCGAACGCTACGAAAAATGGCGTGCGCTCGATTCGATCATGGTCATGGGTGCCACGGATACTCTCACCCGTCTGTTCGGAGTCCCCGGAAAGACAGCCAGCGCCATCCGCCGTCTGGGAATGGCCGGAGTGCAGCGTTCGGGCTGGCTCAAGCGCTTCTTCATGGACGAGGCGCGCGGCGTTTCGGGCGACGTGCCCGAATTGATGAAATCCTAAGCTGAGCTCCCGCCGGACCTATTCGTCGGCAGGACTGGGCTGCGAAATCCGATTGCCCGCCCCGTCGCGCAGGCGGCGCGGTTCAAGCACGGCGGCGGTTTCGATCAGGTCCAGCGCACGCTGGGTCGCGGCGAAGCGTTCGGCATCGCGCAGCCAGCCCTGAGCATTCGCCGCGCCGGGCATGTTGCGCACTTCGGCCACGGCACTGTCGACCCGGCCGCTGAGGAGGAACAACCGGGCCCGCTCGATACGCATTTCGGGCTGAGGCGAGGGAGCGCTTTCACGGCGGATGGTGAAGAGCGCGCCCAGCTCCTCACGAAATCGTTCGAGCCCGCCACGATCATCGCCCGATTGTAGCTGGGGCGAAAGCCCGTCGAGCCGCGCGATCAGCTGATCCAGCGTAACGGGATCGCGTGAAAAGGTCAGGATGGTGTTGACCGCATTGGGCAAGGCATCGCCGAAGCGGAGCCGCAACTGGTCGGAAAGATAGCCTAGTTCCGCACCCTTCTCGATGGCGCGGCGTATCGCGAAGGCGATCAGGAGCCCTTCGGCGCGCGCCGCATTGCCTGCCGCTGCCTGTGCCTGCAGGTCGAGGCGGGAGAGGCGTTGCTCGGCGGCGGCCAGACGCTGGTCGATCCCGCCCTGCGTTTCGGCCATCTGTTCGACGTCCTGCGCGGAAGAGGTTTCTGTGGCGCGCGGGGTCGGTTGCGGGCTGCTCTCTTCGGCAGCCTCAGTAGCAACCGCCATTTGCGGCGTATCGGCGGCGCTTTCGTCCGCGGCCGAATTGCTCCGCCAGCTTATATAGCCGACCAGCCCCGCGCCGAGCGCGAAAGATCCGACCACGGCCAGCAACATGGGCCGCATGCTGGTGCGCCTGACCCGATTGCTCGAATACTCGTCCATTTCACTCCAATCCGTGACCCGCGCGCCGCTACCCTGGCGCCGCGTCATTCCCGGCGTTCAGCCTTGGCACAAAGCCTTCGCCAAGACCAGTAGCTCGGCATCGACCGGTTGCCCGGCGGTATGAACGGCTTCCCACCCATTTCCTGCGATGCCGGCGATACGCGGGCCGAGCGCGGCGATGGTGATAGTCTTACGGTCGATACCCAACCGTTCGCATTCCTCATGCAAGCGCCGCGCTGCCTCGCCCGAATGCAGCAACACTACCCCACCCTCTTCGCGCAGGAGCTTACTCACCGAAGGTGACATTTCCAGTGGGGTGGTACGATAGACGACGCAAGTTTCGATAGAGATACCGTCAGGCGGCGTCAGCGAGACCATCTTTTCCCCCGCCAGCCGCAGGAAGGCAAGATCGCGACCCGCGACGTCGTCGAGCAGGTTCTGCAATCCGCCCTTGCCCGTCAGCGTGACCATGAAGCCCTTTTCTCGCGCGCCTTCGGCAGTGGCTTCGCCTACCGCGTAGACTGGCAATCCTTCCAGCTTTTCCAGCTCGAAGCCGCCGTGGCGGAAGACATTGGAACTGCCCACCAGCAATGCGTCGAAATCATCGCGCGGCGGCGCGGACCATTCCACCGGCCTCACCTCGAACAGCGAGCACCCCATTGCCTCCAGCCCGGAAGCTTTTGCCGTTTCGAGTGTCACGCGAAGGCCTGGCTCTGGACGGAAGACGAAGAGGTTACGCATCAACCGGCAATACCGAAGTGCGCAGCTATATGTTCCGGCGCTTCGGCAAGTAAATCCCGGGCCAGATTGCGCGGCGCGTCGAGGTCGGCAGGTTCGAAGAGGGTCTCGCCAGCGATCCGTATGGAACCGTCGGGACTGAAAATAACCGCGGTCAGGTGTAGCCGCTGCCCTTCGCGGCGGGTCAGAGCGGCGATCGGACTGTGGCATGATCCGCCCAGCCCTTCGAGCAGGGCGCGCTCTGCCAGCACTTCCTCGCGGCTTGGTGCGTGGTCTATTGCCCGGAGCAATTCTCTCGTTTCCTCGTCCCCGGCGCGGCATTCCAGGCCGATTGCCGCCTGCGCGGGCGCCGGAAGCCATTCTTTTGGATCGAGGCGGGTTCCCACCGCATCTTCGCCCAGTCGGGCAAGTCCGGCGGCGGCAAGGAAAGTCGCGTCCGCTTCGCCCGCCTGCAATTTCGCCATGCGCGTCGCCACATTGCCACGGATGCCAACTACTTCGAGATCCGGCCTTGCATTGAGCAATTGCGCGGCGCGGCGCGGCGCGCTGGTACCGACCCGCGAACCCTGAGGGATCGCATCGAGCGACCTTGCACCCAGCAGCACGTCAGCTTTGTCCGCCCGCGGGAGGATAGCGCCAATGGCGATCTCTTCCGGCCGGATGGTCTCGACATCCTTCATCGAATGGACTGCCGCATCGATCCTGCCGTCGGCGAGACAGATATCGAGCTCGCGGGTCCATAGCGCCTTGCCGCCGATATCGGCCAGCGGACGGTCCTGAATCTTGTCCCCGCTCGCAATAACGGGGACGAGTTCTACCTGTGCTTCGTCCCAGCCGAGTGCCGCGCACAATCGCGCGCGTGCCTCGTGCGCCTGCGCCATGGCAAGCGGAGATCGGCGGGTTCCAAGGCGGAGAGATGGCTTTGCTGGCATGGTGCGCGCTTGCCCTAGCGACCGATACCGTTAAGGGAAAGCGGACAATGGTTTTGGTTCTTGGCATAGAAAGCTCGTGCGACGAAACGGCAGCCGCACTCGTCGATGGCAATCGGCGGATCGCGGCGCAGCGTATCGCCTCGCAGGATGCGGAGCACGCGCCCTTCGGCGGCGTCGTGCCGGAAATCGCCGCGCGCGCGCATGCCGAACGGCTGGCTCCGATGATCGAGGCGGTCCTCAAGGATGCCGACGTTTCCCTCACCGATCTGGACGCGATTGCAGCCACCGCCGGTCCGGGCCTGATCGGCGGCGTCATGGTCGGTCTCGTGAGCGCCAAGGCTCTCGCCATGGCCAGCGACGTGCCCCTGATCGCAGTGAATCATCTGGAGGGGCACGCGCTCAGCCCGCGACTGGCCGACGAGACGCTCGAATTTCCCTATGCCCTGCTGCTGGTCTCGGGTGGGCACTGCCAGATACTGCGCGTCGATGGCGTGGGAGAATATCGCCGCCTCGCGACCACGATCGACGATGCGCTGGGCGAAGCCTTCGACAAGACCGCCAAAATCCTTGGCCTCGGCTTTCCCGGTGGTCCTGCTGTCGAGCGTATGGCGAAGGAAGGGGATTCGTCTGCCGTCCCGCTGCCGCGCCCGATGAAAGGGAGCGGCGAACCGCATTTCAGCTTCGCCGGTCTCAAGAGCGCAGTGTTACGCGCGCATGAAAGCGGAACATATCAATCCGCAGACATCGCGGCCAGTTTCCAGCAGGCGGCAATCGATTGCGTGGTGGACCGGTTAAGCATCGCGCTCGCAAAAATGCAGGACTGCCGGACGCTGGTGGTCGCCGGCGGTGTAGCCGCGAATGCATCGGTGCGGAGCGCATTGGTAGAACTGGCGGCGTCTCATGGCATGCGCTTCACCGCTCCTCCCCCGAAATTGTGCACCGACAATGCGGCAATGATCGCCTGGGCGGGCATCGAGCGAATGGCGCTGAAGGATTTCGCCCCCGATCCGCTCGACATCTCGGCCCGCCCTCGCTGGCCGCTCGACCCTGGTGCCGAACCCGTTCGCGGCGCCGGAGTGAAGGCATGAAGGTCGGCGTTCTCGGCGCCGGAGCCTGGGGCACCGCGCTTGCGCAGATGGTGGCGAGCGACGGGAGCGATGTACTGCTCTGGGCCCGCGAAGCGCAGCTGGCGGAGGAAATCAACACGCAGCGGCGCAATTCCGCCTATTTGCCCGGCGCCAAGCTGGCCGTCTCCATCCGCGCGACAGACGACCTCGGCGAAATGGCGCAGCTCGATGCCATGCTGGTGGTCACGCCGGCGCAACATATGGGCAGCGTCCTGGAAGCCATGCCCGCATTCCCGCGCGACCTCATCCTGTGCTCCAAGGGTATCGAGGCGGGAACCGGCCGCCTGATGAACCATGTCGCGCGAGATAACGCCCCGGAAAGCGACATCTCGGTCCTTTCGGGCCCGACCTTTGCGCATGAGGTGGCCGCAGGACTGCCCGCTGCAGTGACTCTCGCCTGCAGCGGCGGCGAGGAGCAGTGGGATCGGATCGCACCGCATATCGCCCGTCCCGCTTTCCGTCCCTATTATTCGGATGACGTGACCGGTGCCGAGATCGGCGGTGCAGTCAAGAACGTGCTCGCCATCGCCTGCGGGGTGGTGGACGGTTTGCAGCTTGGCCAGAATGCCCGCGCCGCGCTGATCGCCCGCGGCTATGCCGAGATGTTGCGTTTCGGCGAGGCGCTGGGCGCGCGGGCCGAGACGCTGACCGGCCTGTGCGGATTGGGCGACCTCGTTCTCACCTGCTCATCCACTTCCAGCCGCAATTTCTCGCTCGGCAAGGCATTGGGCGAAGGCCAGAGCGCAGAAGCTCTCATGGCCGACCGCAGGACGGTGGCCGAAGGCGCGCATACTGCGCCCGTCCTCGTCGAACTGGCGGCGCGGCACGGCATCGCCATGCCGATCGTCGCCGCGGTCTATGACCTGCTCAAGGGCGACGATCCGAGTCAGGTCGTCAAAGGTATTCTCGCCCGTCCGCTCAAGGCCGAGCAGGAAAGCGCCGGATGAATTCCGCGACCAGCGATGATGATCTTTCCGCCATCGCCAAAGGCGGAAAGCAGAACGTGCTCGGCTTCCTGCTGAGGCTGTTGGCGCGCATCCCCTTCCTGTTCATCGCCGGACGCCTCTACGGTGTAAGCGAGGTGGGTCGGTTCGCCTCGGCCCTCGTGCTGGTCGAACTGGTCGCGTTGCTTTGTTCGATGGGCGAAAAGCGTGGCCTCGCGCAGCGCCTGTCGGACGGCGAAGAACAGCACCCGGCGAATCTGGTGTATGACGGAATGCTGCTGGCGCTGATATTTTCGTCGATCGCAGCGCTCTTCTTCTGGCTCGTTCCCGCCCCGCTCTTCCCCGCCGGTCAATATAGCGAACTCGACCGGCTGATCGTGCTCGCAATCCCCGCCTATGCGCTGACGGAGATCGTGCTCGCGGCGCAGGCCTATAAATACGATATCGCCACCACGGTGCGTGCCCGTGCAGTCGTGGAACCGTGGACCATATCGATCATGGCGGGCGCTTTCTACTTCATTCCCGGCATTGCGGAATCCGGCCTCACAATGGCCTATCTCGTATCGATCTATGCGGGTCTCGCTGTAGGCCTGTGGGCCTTTTTCCGCAGTTACGGACGCCCTGCCGGATGGCGTCCGAGCCCGCGATACATTGGCGGCATCACCCTGCGCGCACTGCCGCTCGCCACTGCCGACGCCATCGAATGGGGGACCCGCCGCGTCGACATCTTCATCCTCGGCTTCTTTGCCGCGCCTTCGGCCGTGGGCGTCTATTACATGGCGCAACAGCTCGCCAGTCTGCCGCAAAAGCTGAAGACCAGTTTCGAGCCGATCCTGGGTCCGGTCATTACCAAGAACCTCAAGACGAAGAATTATGCCGCCATCGCCAAACAGGTCTGCCAGGTGGGGTTCTGGATCATCGCCGCCCAGGCAGGCATCGCGCTGGCCCTGGGCCTGCCGGGTGAAGCCATCATGGGTCTGTTCGGACCCGAATATGTTGGTGGTACCGGGGCCCTCGCCTTCCTGCTGGCCGCGGAAGTGGTCGCCGCCACCGCCGTCGTTTCCGAGGCGGTGCTGATCTATGTCGCACGCGTTCGAAACCTGTGGATTTCCATCAGCACGATCGCCTTTCAGGCGATTCTGACCATCGTTCTCATACAGGCTGTGGTCGCCAATGACCTTGGCGAGCCGTTCAAGGCGGCGGCAGCGGCCGTTTCACTCATGATCGCACTTGGAGTGGCCAGCCTCGTGAAGGCAGTGCTGCTTACGAAGATCTTGGGTCACGGCATTAACAATTGGCGCTGGGCATTGGTCTATGCCGTTGCCCCAGCGGTGCTGGTCGGCTGGCTCGCGACCCATCTGCCCGAATGGGCGGAGCTCGCTTTCGGCATCCCGCTGATCCTGGCGACATACGGTTTCGTGATCTGGAAGCGCGGGTTCGGACCCGAAGACCGGGTTCTGTTCGCCAGGAACAAGGATAAGGCGGCAACGATCGCAGTTTCCGAATAAGCCCCTGTCGGACAGGCACAAGCACCTTGGCAGCGGCAGCCCGCCGAGGCTAAGGACCCCATGATGTTCCAGCGCGCGCTTATCCTCCTTGGTGCTCTCGTAGTCGTCGCGATAGGCTTCGTGACGAGTTGGTCGGGACGGGCCGAGCATATGGCGGAGCGTTTGTCCGAAAACGCCCGTGAAGCCCTTGCCGCCGAAGATCTGGATATGGTGCAGGCGAGCTTTACCAATCGCTATGGCTCGCCCTCGCGCCATCCGTTGCTATCGGGTGGGGAAAATCTGGACGATGAAAGCCGCACGCGTGCAGCCCAGCTTGTCCGTTCCCTGCCCGGCGTAGGCGGAGTGAGTTGGGAGGATGGAATCGTGAATGCGAATGCCGGCGAACCGTCCTTCGAGCCGCTTCATTGCCAGGAAGACGTCGATGGCCTGCTGCGCACCCGCACCATCCGTTTCGAAGAAGGGAGCGCCGCATTGCTACCTGCCAGCCGCATGCTGCTGGACGAAGTTGCCCGGGCACTCGAACCCTGTGTAGGTGCCATCATCGCAATTACCGGCCATACCGACAAATCGGGTAGCGAAACCGCAAACGTCGCGCTCAGCATGGACCGGGCACGCGTCGTTCGCGAGGCTCTGGTACGCCGGGGCATTCCTCGCTCCGGCCTGCGCGCCCGCGGCATGGGATCGAGCAAACCGGCGGAGCGCCTGACGGCCGAAGACCCCGCCAATCGCCGCATCGAATTTTCGGTCATCCGCATGGAACCGCTGACGCCCACCCCTGTCGACACGCCGGGGCCGCGCTGATGCCTATCTGGTTCGAAGTCATCGTCCTGATGCTTGTCGCCTATACTCTGGGCCTTACTCTCGGATGGGTTGCATGGGGGCGTGCTTCGCTGGGCGACAATGAGACAACGGAGGAAGAAAAGTGAGCGAACTACTCGCCGAAAACTGGATCCTGCTGGCAATCGCCCTGATCATCGGTCTTGTCGTTGCCTGGTACCTGTTTCGCAGCAATCGTCGCACCCGGGTGACAGGCACAAGAACGGATGTTCTCGACGAGGGCGCCGAACGTGCGCAGCGCAATTCCGCGCTGGTCGACAGCCCGCCAGCCGCGGCACGCGAGCCGGAGCAGGTGGTCACGCCCGGGGCTGTGGGCGGCGCGGGTGCCGCAGTCTCTGCCGCCGCAGACGCTTCGCAGGCCAAGGGCGACGATCTCACCCGGATCAAGGGGGTCGGCCCCAAGCTGGCTGCATCTCTGCGGGATCTCGGCGTCACGAGCTTTTCGCAGATCGCCAGCTGGGATGAGGCGGAAATCGACTGTATCGATGCGCGGCTCGGCCGGTTCCAGGGCCGCATACGCCGTGACGACTGGACCGGGCAGGCACGCCTGCTGGCCGAGGGCGACACCGATGGTTTTGCGCGGAAGTACGGCCGCGCCTGAGTCAGGAACCTTCTCCCGTCCGGCCCATTGGTAATCATTGGGTCGATACGACCGAGGAGAGTCTGGATGGGACAGCCCCAGCCGATACGCGTGCTCGTCGCCGAAGATGAAATGATCATTGGCTACGACCTGTGCGACACTGTGTCCGAAGCAGGATATCTGGTCGAAGGCCCCTTCGACAACCTGTCGAGCGCGATGCTCGCCTTCCAGAAATCCAAACCCGACATCGCGATCCTCGACGTGCAGTTGGGAGACGGCATCGTCTACCCCCTCGCCGAACAGATGATGGCCGAGAATGTGAAAGTGATTTTCCATTCGGGCCAACTGACCCCCAATGACGTCGCAATCCGTTTTCCCGATGTCGAAATGCTGTCCAAGCCCTGCCCTCCGGCCGAAGTCATCCACTCGGTCCGGCGCGCTGCCCGGCACCACTGATCGGCTATTCGGCGGGGCGCGGAACTTCGCGTCCAGCCACCTCGTCAAACAAGCTCAAGTCGGGCAAGGCAATTCGCATGGGACGTGATATGATGCGCCCGCGATGCCAAGGCTCGATAACTTCATTGCGCTCGATGGCGCAGACAAGCTCGCCTCTCTCGAGGCGTTCGGCCTGTTGCTTTACGCCAAGTTCGCGATCGCCCGGGTGCCTCCCACCCGCTGGCGTTCCCACTTTATGACAGTGGCTCCTGCAGAGAGCGGATTGCGCGACATCGCCACCATCCGCAGGGTCCGGCTTGCTATCCTGAGAGCGCTGTCACTCACCGTGGGCGCGGACAATTGCCTGCCGCAAGCCCTCGCCGCGCGCTGGATGCTGGAGCGCCGCGGAATTCCAGCGAACCTCTTCATCGGCACCCAGAGCGACGCTGAAGGGAAACCTCGCATACACGCCTGGCTGAAAGTGGGCGACGAATGGGTCACGGGACTGTGCGACGAGGCGCGGTACACGCTCATCGTATCAGGCGATGCGGAGACAGCCTGACAACCCCTTGCGCGCCGATGCGCTAACTGCCATCGGCAGCTGAAGTTCAAAGGAGACCCCATGGCCGGAATGGTGCCGTTCGACTGGCAGGACCCGTTCAATCTCGACGACCAGCTGACCGAGGAAGAGCGGATGATCCGCGACGCCGCGCATGGTTTTGCGCAAGGCGAACTCCAACCTCGTGTGATCGAGGGTTTTTCCAAGGAACTCGATGCCCCCGAACTCTTCCCGATGATGGGAGAGGCCGGCCTGCTCGGCGCGACCATCCCCGAAGAATATGGCGGCGCGGGCGCTGGCTATGTGGCCTACGGCCTGATCGCGCGCGAGATCGAGCGGGTGGACAGCGGCTATCGCTCGATGGCCAGCGTCCAGTCCAGCCTCGTGATGTATCCGATCCATGCCTATGGTTCGGAAGAGCAACGCAGGAAATATCTCCCCGGCCTCGCCAGCGGCCAGCTGATCGGCTGCTTCGGCCTGACCGAACCCGATGCGGGCAGCGACCCGGCGGGCATGAAGACGACCGCCAAGAAGGTCGACGGGGGCTATGTCCTCAACGGCTCCAAGACATGGATTTCCAATTCGCCCTTCGCCGATGTCTTCGTCGTCTGGGCGAAGAGCGAGGAGCATGGCGGCGGCATTCGCGGCTTCGTGCTGGAAAAGGGCATGAAAGGTCTTTCCGCTCCCAAGATCGAAGGCAAGATTTCGCTCCGCGCCTCCACCACCGGCATGATCGTGATGGACGAGGTCGAGGTAGGCGAAGACGCGCTGCTACCCGAGGTGCAGGGTCTCAAGGGCCCCTTCGGCTGTCTCAACCGCGCGCGTTACGGCATCAGCTGGGGCGCAATGGGCGCAGCCGAATTCTGCATGCATGCCGCTCGTCAATACGGGCTCGACCGTCACCAGTTCGGCGTACCGCTCGCCAGCAAGCAGCTCTATCAACTCAAGCTCGCCGACATGATGACCGAGATTTCGCTCGGCCTGCAGGCCTCCCTGCGCGTTGGCCGGTTGATGGATGAAGGCAAGTTCGCGCCCGACATGATCTCCATCGTCAAGCGCAACAATGTCGGCAAGGCTCTCGATATCGCGCGCAAGTCCCGCGACATGCACGGCGGCAACGGCATTTCGGAAGAATACCAGGTCATCCGCCACATGGTGAACCTGGAGACGGTGAACACCTACGAAGGCACGCATGATGTCCACGCGCTGATCCTGGGGCGCGCCATCACGGGGATTGCAGCATTTTGATGAAGCTTCACGGATATTATCGCAGCTCCACCTCCTACCGCCTGCGCATCGCGCTGGAACTGAAGGGGATCGGTTACGAATATGTCCCCGTGAACCTGCTCACCTCCGAACAGAAGGGCGAGGCTTTCACCGCCCGCAACCCGTTCGGCTCGGTCCCCCTGCTCGAGGCGGATGGCAAGGACCGCGTCCAGTCGATGGCGCAGATCGAGTGGCTGGACGAGGCCTATCCGGACAAGCCACTGCTGCCGAAAGATGTCGACGATCGCTACGTCGCGCGCGAACTGGCCTATGCAATCGCCACCGAACTGCACGCCCCGCTCAACCTGCCGGTGCTCAAATACCTCAAGGATCCGCTGGGACATTCGCAGGACGAGATCGACACCTGGTATCGCCACTGGCTGGCGCGCACGCTCGATCCGGTCGAGGCGCGTCTGGCGCAGCTCGGCACGGGCGATTTCCTGTTCGACCGGCCCGGATTCTTCGAAGTCGTGCTGCTGCCGCAGGTCTACAACGCGCGCCGCTTCGCCTTCGATTTCGCTGACAAGCCGCATATCGAACGGATCGAAAAGGCCTGCCTTGCATTGCCAGAGTTCCAGCGCGCCCATCCGGACGCGCAGCCAGACAATCCAGAAAACCAATAAGAGAGGACACCCATGAAACTCGCCACGCTCAAGGACGGAACCCGCGACGGCAAGCTGGTCGTCGTCTCGAAAGACCTCACCCGCTACTGCGCCGCCGACAATATTGCGCCCACGCTGCAGCATGCACTCGACAATTGGGACCAGCTCGCCCCGAAGCTCGACGCGCTCTACCGCGATGTCGAACACCAGGCCTGCCCGACCGAGCGTTTTCACGAGCGCGAGGCGCATTCGCCGTTGCCCCGTGCCTATCAGTGGGCGGACGGTTCGGCCTACATCAATCACGTCGAACTGGTGCGCAAGGCGCGCGGTGCCGAGGTGCCGGAGAGCTTCTATCACGACCCGCTGATGTACCAGGGGGGCAGCGACAAGTTCCTCGCCCCGCGTGACGATATCCCGCTGAAGGACACCAAGTGGGGTTGCGACATGGAAGGCGAAATCGCGGTCATCACCGACGATGTGCCGATGGGCGTCTCGTCCGAACAGGCGGCGGATCACATCAAGCTGGTCATGCTGGTGAACGACGTGTCCTTGCGCGGCCTCATCCCGGGCGAACTGGCGAAGGGCTTCGGCTTCTTCCAGTCCAAGCCGGCCAGCGCTTTCAGCCCCGTTGCGGTCACGCCAGACGAACTGGGCGATGCATGGAAAGGCAGCGTCATCCACCTGCCGCTGATGGTCGATTACAATGGCGAGCCCTTCGGCCGCGCCAATGCGGGTGTCGATGCGACCTTCAGCCTCGCCGATCTCGTCGCCCATGCGGCGAAGACCCGCGATCTGGGCGCAGGCACGATTATCGGTTCGGGCACGGTATCCAACCAGGGGCCGGACGGCGATCCGGGCAAGCCGGTGGCCGAAGGAGGCCTCGGCTACAGCTGCATCGCGGAAATCCGCATGATCGAAACCATCGCCAGCGGTGAAGCCAAAACGCGTTTCATGCAGCCGGGCGATACCGTGCGGGTGGAGATGAAGGATGCAGACGGTCACTCGATCTTCGGCGCGATAGAGCAGAAGGTCGTGGAGGCCTGATCGCTAGGCGGGAGCGGCAAGCAGACATGCAAAAACATCCGGCGGCGAGCCCGGACCTAACGCCGTGGGAAGCACCTGCGCTCAAGCAGCCCGAGGGGCGGTAGCGCAGATAAAGAGCACCTGCGCTCAAGTAGCCCGAAGGGCGGTAGCGCAGATAAAACAGATCACGCGGCCGGGCGAACCTTGCGCGAGGCGAGGCGTAGCTCCCGAGAGCGAGAATGACGGGGACCTTTTGCAGATTGCTCTGCGAAAGACCCCGCGGGCGGATGCCTGATCGGCGCGGTTCGGGTGGCGGCCCCGCCGGACCTCATGCA
>NZ_JBSXNU010000027.1:0-3478 GCF_056857815.1 Qipengyuania sp. B-5
CAGCCCAGAACCTCCGGAAACTGGCCAAGATGCGGCCCACGCCGAGCCTCGCCACTGCCTGAGAGAGGCAGCGACCTCACTCGCCTTGGATCCAAAGCGCTCAACCAACCCAGCCAACGTCGACTTTTTCAACAGAATAGGATTCCCTAAAGCGGACGTTCCGCTACTTCGAGACGACGGACAAGTAGAGACGACGTTGAAGTATGAGGAGGAGTTAGGCTTGGCGGTAGCTCATCTGTGATAGAAACGGAGTGGATGAGACCCTTGTTTGAGCTTCTGTGGAGCAAAGACGCTTATCGCAGCAGGCAGGACTCGAAAATGAGCTGGCGTCGCAGTCACGATTTCCCCGTCAGTGTTTATTGGCATCGGACGCCGTGTTTCCACTTTGAACTCTACACATCGCGCGGTTCGAACCTCCTCCCATGCGCCGTGCGTCCCAGATCGAAAAGCACGCGCAATCAACACCGACTTCCATAGGTTCGACATTTCGAGGCTATAGAGATCCAATCGACCATCATCGATCGCTGCAGTGTCCGCAACGACGTTTCCTCCTCCGTAAAGACGGCCATTTCCTATCGCGATTTGATAGGTTTTGACTCGGGTTCCTTTGCCCTTCTCAACAATTCGAGCGCTGAAGCGCTTTGCACCGGTCAGCACACGAAAGGCAGCAACAGCATAGCCGATCCGTCCAAAGCGCTTTTTGGTTTGGGGATCGAGTTTCTCCGCCAACTCGCTGCTAAGTCCGATGCTTGCGACATTGAAGAACGCATGGCCATTGACCGAGCCGACATCAATCCGGCGGGTATGGCCCGTCACGATCAAGTCGGCGGCCGCTGCATGATCGAGCGGAATGGAGAGAGTTCTTGCAAGATCGTTGGCGGTTCCTGCCGGAATGATCCCGAGCGGCAACCCGCTTTCCATTATTGCGGGAGCTGCGGATGAAATGGAGCCGTCTCCTCCACAAACAACAACCGCGTCCGCAGTCGCATGAAGCCGTGTAATGTCACGAGCAATTTCTGGCAGGTTTTCGAACGGCTCTACCGTGACAGACAAACCTCCAGCTTCGAGACGGTCGCACACTGGCTGGAGCGCCCGGACGCCTTGCCGGGCCTTTGCGTTGTGAAGAAATAGGACACGCCTGGTTTGGGGCGGAGACATCAGATCCGGCAATTTGAACGAAAAATTGTCACTGTCCGAGATATAAAGGCTGAGCCTGCAAAACCAAGCTGCCTGCATCGATGCACGATGCGGCGCGAAACGGGCATGCATATAGGAACCTCACGCGTGATGAATACGCTTGCGCGTTATGGATTTTCCACTCGCCGCTCTTTTTCCAACTGAGATCTTTCAAACAGTTTTGGTCTTGCCATTCGCCGAAGTTTGGTTGGCTGCGGCGATCGCCGGAATAACTGCTTCAACCTTTGCTTCTGGAATCCCCGGAACACTGCTTCCGATCTCGTTTTCGTCGGGAGCTTTGCTAGGCGGATGGCTGGCCATTCCGGTGGTCGCTGTGGGCGCGGTCGCAGGCTCTCTGGTACTCTATTTGCTTTTTGAGCGCGGTTCGCAAGCTGCGCTACTAGAACGCTATGCTGACAAGCTGGCGCGCGTCGAACATTTCACTTCAAAAGCAGGTGTATTCCCGATCATCGGCTCTCGCGTGATAGGCATTCCCCACGTTATAATCACCGCGCTGTGTGCGCTCGGCTCAGTCGGGCGATCACGATATGCCCTCAGCACTCTTATAGGCGTGCTTCCGGCAATAGCGCTTTCAGCTACAGCGGGCGCGGCGATATAGACCGGCGATGGTCACGGCCTCCCAGTTAATTTTGGAACCGAGCCAAACATTCGTGGTCAAGGGAGAAAATCCGTTCGTCGTCTTCGAGCTTATGCCGCGGAGAATTGATCCTCAAGATTGACAGGTATCAGATTAGGAGGATGCAGCACCGGTGCTTGTGAAGAGGCCAAATCCTATTTTCTGCTGCAGGCGCGCTCGTTAGCTATCATTCATCGAGCCATTGGCGCAATGCGAACCAACCCAGGACGACCAAGCCGATGAAAACGCAGAACGCGACAACGCCCCAGAAAGCCCAGTCACTCGTTGCAAAGGGAATGCCCTCGACATTCATCCCTAACAGGCCAGTGATGAATGTGAGAGGCAGGAAAATGAATGCGACCACGGCGATAGCCAGTGATGTCCCGTGTTGATTCAATCATTTGTTTAGAAACCCATTTCCGCTAGGTGCCAGGGCAAGGGCATAGCTCCAATACCAATTAGGCTAGGAAAGCAAGATTGATCGCAAGCTCGGTATATCGTGAAGCCTCAAAAATTAGGCGCGTCTGACCGGCTAGCGATATAATACCCCATTTGAAAAACTTGCGATGCCGTCAGCATTGTGAAATGTACCGTCTCATCGCGCGGCTTCCCTGCGTTGTGCCGCATGAAAATCTACCCGCCGAATGATTAATTCCAAATCCTCCGGTCCGATATCGAATGTCTCTCCCAGATCGGCCAGCGCGGCGCTGATATCTTCCTCGTGAGGGGGCGCTAAGTCCCGTTCAGATATCCTTTGTCCCATGACTGCTTCCGGTCTGTGCGGATAGCTGTGTCCGGACAAAAAATGGTAAGCGATACCGACCAAAACCAGGCACACGGCGTTGATCGCGATAGGTAAAAACGCAAAAGAATATCCAGCGGACTCGACGACAGGCCCTCCAATAACCGCAGTAAGCGCCGCGGCTCCTCCTGGGGGGTGCAGACATCTAGCAAGAGACATAAGGAGAATTGCGAAACCCACGGCCAAGCCCGCAGCGAGATGGGGAGACGCCACCGATTGAGCGAAGAACACTCCTACTAGCGCAGAGATAGTATTTCCGCCGATCACTGGCCATGGTTGCGCCAAGGGACTGGCCGGTATCGCGAATACCAGTACGGCTGAAGCGCCCATAGGCGCGACAATCATTGGGACGCTCGCCCAATCTTCCAGCAGGAGCCAAGCTAGCAAACTGGTTAAAGCAATCCCGATGATACCGCCCGCGCAAGCGCGTATGCGGTCACGCAGGGTTGCACCCGCAAGAATGGGTTTAAACAGTCGCTTCATTGAGTAGGCCAGAAAGTATCTTGGCCGCGCGCAATGACGCGCCGATGGGCTCAAAGCGAGCAAGAATGCGCTGCGATCGCCAAAGGGAAGATTGCCTTTGCCCTTCCACCTTCCCCCATCCGCTTGGTTTATTAATGTGGTCGACCGTTGCTCCTTGGTTTTTGCGCTTATGTCCGGATAAACGTGGTATTTACTCCACCATGTCACCGAGGCTAAATTATCTCGAGCCGGAACCAATGAACTGAGGTGGTCCCGGAAATTTGGACAGGGTGCTAAGCTAATCCCGACCTGAGGAATGGACGGGAAATGAAGAAGACGAGGAAGCGCTACAGCGCGGAGTTCAAGGCAAAGGTGGCGCTGGAAGCGATCCGGGGTGACCT
>NZ_JBSXNU010000028.1:0-13936 GCF_056857815.1 Qipengyuania sp. B-5
TTCAACAACCGGCGCCTGCTCGCGCCCATCGGCAATATCCCGCCTGCCGAAGCTGAAGCACGATACTACGCCATGCTGGACGACACGCCCATGGCGGCATAATTTAAACCGAATGGCCTCCGGCAATCCCGGGGCGGTTCACACCCCCATAGACGACTGCTGAGAACTTTTGGGCTGACTGGGCGGGACAAATGGCCTCTTTGCGCCCTCATTTCCGTCATTCGATTGGCCGGAACGACCACCGAAAAAGCTACCATCGGGCCAGACCAGCTTTGATGGCAGCGATAAGCCCCTCAACGGTTAATAAAGTCGGAGTGTTACCTACCCAAAGTGGAAGGCTCGGCCTTCTACCGTTAGGATCTTCGGTAATGGCGCTCATTTCCGAGGACGATGAGAATCGGAGGGCGGTTTCCTCTGTAAGATGATGCTCTTGATAGAGGCCGAGGTCGGAGAGGCGGATGATAATGGAGCGCAAGTGATTACAATCTTGCAGTATTCTGAAGGAAAGACATTCCACCTCTGATCGACAACAATCTGAAGATCAGGTCTCTTCGAATGTCCATGGTTTGGAATTCTGCATGTGACATGGTGAAATCGCGGACAACATCGACTAAGCTGGGTAGATGGTGGGGAAATGGTAACCATTCGGGATGTTGCGAAGGCTGCAGGAGTATCGGTCGCTACTGCGTCTCGTGCATTGAATGGCATGTCGATCGTAACGGCGAAGACACGGGAGAAAATCGAAACCGCAGCCTCGGAGCTTAATTATGTCCCCCATAGCGGCGCCCGTAGTCTGACGCGCCGCACGACCGATACGATTGGCGTAATACTGCCAGATCTCTTTGGCGAATTCTTTTCCGAAATTGTGCGGGGCATCGACATGGTCACGCATGGAGCTGGCAAGAGCCTTTTGTTGGGCAACATGCACGGCAGTTCCGACGAAACGGCGCAGGCGATCCGTGCAATGCGCGGCAGGGTCGATGGCTTGCTGGTGATGCCTCCCAACTCCAGGGCCGACAACATAGGGGCAGTGACGCGGGATATCCCTACCGTTCTGCTCAACGCTCACTCGAGCGACGACGATACACCCTTTGTTGCCGTGGACAATTACGCCGGAGCGCGGCTTGTCACCGAACATTTGATAGATCGCGGTGCCACTAACATCGTCCATATCGCCGGTCCGGCGAGCAACCGCGATGCGCGCGAGCGTCAGCGAGGTTATTGCGATGTATTGGCGGAACGGCTGGGAGAAAGCAGCCCGCTTATTCTCCCAGGAGATTTCCGCGAAAATGCAGGCAGCAAGGCTGCGAGACTGCTGCTGAACAGCGATATCCCGTTCGATGCTGTCTTTGCCGGAAACGATATCATGGCGGTCGATCTGATGAGCGAATTGCGCGCCGCGGGTCGCAATATCGGGGAAGACCTCCTGATCGCAGGCTTCGACGACATTCCGCTGGCTCGCTATGTTACTCCCGGTCTCACAACGGTGCATTCGGACATTACGCGGCTGGGTTCGACCGCTGCGCTCATGATGCTGCGCATGATGAAAGGTGAGCATCTCACCAGAGACGACGGTCTGATCATCGAGCCTGCGCTGGCGATCCGAGGCTCTACCGCTGGACCAAGATAGGTCAGACAGATCGATCGTTTGACAGGCGTTTTGGCCCTGCCTAATGTAATGTAACCGTTTTCATTATGTGCAGGGAGCTAAAGATCGTGTTGAGCAAGTTTGGAAGCTTTTCAGCGTTGACGGGCGCGGCCTTGTTCGTCGCTGCCTGTGCCGGACTACATCGCCCGGCAACGGCGGAGCCCTTGCCCCCTGCAGGGCAACATCCGCAGGAGAGCATCGAAACCGGCGGATATCGCTATCAGTTGTTCATCCCGGAGAATGCGCAGAAAGCGCAAATCTGGCCGCTCATGATCTTCCTGCACGGGTCAGGGGAACGCGGTGATGATATCGCCAGGGTGAAGGTCCACGGTCCTCCGAAACTGGCCGACCGCGATCCGGATTTCCCGTTCATCCTGATCTCTCCCCTGCTGCCTGCGGAAAAGGATTGGGATATCGGGAAGCTGGAGGCGATCCTCGACCATGCGCTTGAAACTCTCCCGGTAGACCCGGAGCGGATCTACCTCACTGGGCTGAGCCGCGGCGGTCATGCGACCTGGCGTTGGGGTGCGCAAAACCCCGATCGCTTCGCCGCGCTCGCTCCAGTTGCCGGAAGGGGCGATGCCGAGAACGCCTGCCAGCTCGTGGACACGCCGGTCTGGGCGCTCCATGGTGATCGGGATGATGTCGTGGAGCCCGAGGGAAGCTTTGAAATGTCCCGCGCGATCCGGGCCTGTGGCGGGCAGAACAGCCGCCTGACAATCTACCCCGATCTCGGGCACAATGCATGGGATCCTGCCTATGCAGACCCGGCGCTATACCTCTGGCTCCTTTCGCAGCGACGCCCAAACGGCGATGATTAGACCGCTACGCGCACTCCTGCTTCTCTTCGCAATACTCACGGCTGGCTGCGCGCACATTCCAGCGCCCCACGGGCCGATTGATACAAAGTTCCGAGCGATGACGTTCAACATCAGGCTAGATACTGCATCGGACGGGCAGAATGCATGGCCCGAGCGGCATGAACTGGTGCGCGATCTTATCCGCCATGAAGCACCGGACGTATTGGGCATGCAGGAGGTGCTGCTGCACCAGAAGCGCTACCTCGAAGCTGAACTGCCCGAATATACCTTCGTGGGAGTGGGGCGTGATGATGGTGCCGCTGCGGGCGAGTTTTCCCCATTGGCATGGCGGAGTAATTTGTTCGACCTGGTCGAGAGCGGCACCTTTTGGCTTTCGCCGACGCCGAATTTGCCCAGCAACGGCTGGGACGCTGCTTATCCACGCATCGCAACCTGGGCGATCCTTCGCCGGCACGATGGTGGCGGGAAGCTGCGCGCGCTCAACACGCATTTCGATCACATCGGAATATCTGCACGCGCCAATTCGGCTAGGCTGATCGCGGAATGGGTAGACACCGGCGCCGGAGCGGGATTGCCTACGATCGTGTTAGGCGATTTCAACGCCGATCCGAGCAGCGAGGCTTACACGATCCTAACCGGAGACATCCTCACCGACAGCCGCAACGCCAGCGAGAACAAACCTTATGGTCCACAGGGCACCTTCACCGGCTTCGACATCATGCGCGATGCAGGCGAGCCTATCGACCACATTTTCGTGACTGGCGATGTCGCGGTAGCCAGTTACGCAGTGCTAACCCAACACTGGGGCGGGCGCCTGCCCTCAGATCATTACCCGGTGGTGGCTGACCTGTCGCTGCCCGGACTGTGATCGTCCTTTCTTCAGCCCCCTCGCGGCACTGCAACCAGCACCCTGTCGCACGCTATGGGAATCGCCATCGCCGGGCGCCTGCACTCAGAGCAGCCGAAGGACCGCCGCAACGCCGAAATGATCGGACGGGAATAATCCGCGGCAACTGCGATCGCCGATCCGATGTGCCGAGACGGTGTGGAACGCGCGCGTTTCGGCAAGGATATGATCAATCACCCGATCGGCATGCCCTGAAGCGGGATTGAGCGTCGTCTGGGTGGCTCCCATCGGGAGTGAACTGGCGAAGCGAGCAAGTAAAGGCGCCAGTTCGGGAGTCCCGAGTTCGGCATTGAAGTCGCCTAACAGGAGTTGCGGGACGCCATCCTCCGGGAGCCAGTCGAGAAGGTCAGAGACTTGCCGCAAGCGTACCTGTGCAGCATCCGCTTGCCAGGCCAGATGCGTCGACACGACATCGACGGGTCCGCCGGAGAAGGCAAGCCTGACGCGCAATGCGGTGCGATAGTCGTTGCGAGGCTCTAGTAGGCGCCACTCTTCTGCAACGACCGGAACCCTCGACAGGATCGCATTGCCATAGCGGCTCGGCGCGTCGAGAGGGGAGGTCGAACTGAAATGGACGGAATAGCCGCCCAGTGCCTCAGCGATGGTTGCCGCTTGGTTAGGCAGCCGCTTGCTGCTGTCCTGGAGGACTTCCTGCAAGGCGATGGCATCGGCGTCGACCATGCGCAGCGTGTCCACTACAAGCGGAAGCCTGGCCGGCCAGCCACCGGCATCATGCCAGATGTTGAGGGTAGCGACCGAGAACGTGCGGCCTTGCAATCCGGTCGTCTTGCATGCGGCCAGCGAAGCACACGCCGCGCCAGCCAGTACAGCGCGCCGCCCGAAGGTTCGAGCAAGGGTCAATTTGCCGAGCTTTCCAACCAGCCACCGGTAAAGCCGATCCGCTCCAACCCCCGTCGGATATGTGGATTCTTGCGCATTGTCTTCCACACAAGCCCACTCCGGTGATTCTCCATCATGGCGAGAATCGGCCCCTGATCGATGCCGAGATGATCCCTTGCCACCCAGCCCTTCACCGGATCGGTCTCGCCACTGGTCGATTCCGCGTCAGCGAAGGTAAAGCTCGGATTGAAGGCGTCCTTGAACCCATAGGCGGTATATAAGCGCTCACCATAGCGTGTCTTCATCGCCATCAGTGCGGGAATCGTGACTTCCGGCGCGAACGGAATCGAACCGCCCGCTGCCGTCGGGACGATGGTGCCATCATCGACCACGCGGATCGCACTCACACCGCGCGCGGAATAGCCCATGAATTCGCGCGGCTTGCCGTTGACCAAGCGACCGTTAGCTGCTGCGGTCGGTCCGTCGGAGGCGGTCCAGCCCCAGACGTCACCCGAATAGCCGACCCAGTCATTCGGATTGTCGGCCCCGTAGGCGCGCTGGCTCAAGGTGGCGCGGCGGCTGTTCTCGAAATAGTCGATGCCCTTCGACGCCATGAATTCGTCGCGAATGCCGCGGAAGTCGATCCAGACATGGCTGTACTGGTGGCCAAACAGCGGTTCGAACTGGAGATGCTCGTAACCGTAGTACGTGCCCCAATCCTTCTCAAGATCGACAGCCCAGCCGGTGGCCCAGGCCTCTTTCGAGACCGGATGCGTCGGCGATCCGGCGGCGAGGATGTAAACCAGCATGCCTTCGTTGTAGCCGACCCAATCATGTGTGCCGAAATCGCCGCCATCACCGCGCTCGGGATACCAGCCCATCGCAATCGACTTGCCACTGCCGCCGTTTGCGGAGGGGATTGTGCTATTCTCGCGCTGGACGAAGGTCCAGTCGACGCGGCGGTAAATCTTTTCGGCGAGATCGCGGATCTCCACTTCGATCGCGCTGTCGCCGTCGAAGTAGCTCTGCGCGAACAGAATGCCGCCGAGTAGCAGCGAGGTGTCGACGGTCGACAGTTCGGTATTGCCGCGGCGGGTACCGTCCTCACTATTTAGAAAATGATAGAAGAAGCCCTTGTGGCCGCTGGTTCCAGCTACAGCAGAGCCCTGCGGTGCAGTCCAGTAAAATGCGAGGCAGTCGCGCGTGCGCTGCGCGGCTGCCTCACGGGGGACGTAGCCGCGTTCGGCGCCGATACCGTAGGCGGTAAGTGCGAAGCCCGTCGCCGCGATCGAGGAGAAAGGATTGCTCGGCCAGCGATCGGGCGCGAGGCATCGCTCGGTATCGGTAGTCTCCCAGAAATAATCGAATGTGCGACGGGAGAGGTCTTCGGAAAACTGCGCCTCGGTAAGCGGTGCAGCCACGGAAATGTCATCGGACGGTGCCGTCCGGGCTGAAGGTGCGAGCGACGTACAGGCGGCCAGCGTCAGCGCCGAAAGGAATATCGACGGGGTACGGAGAAACATGATCTGCTCCCGAATTATTGAGCGCCCGGGTCACGCGAAAGTGGCGCGAGCGACGTATATCCTATCTCGTCAAAATTCGAACCCGGCCGAAAGCTTCAGCGTGCGGGGCGGGCCGTTGGTGCTCAAAGAATTGGGATTCCGTTCGCCTGTGTCGTTAAAGAAGCTGTTGTAGTTACGATCGTTCAAAGCGTTGATAATGTCTGCACGAACGTAAATACGGGTGTCGTCGCTGATGAATTTCAGCTTGAGGTCTTGCGTCACGGCAAAGTCAAGCTGGCGGAAGCCCCACCGGTCTCCATTGCCCTCGGTTAAGACCGTATCGACCACCACGGGCGGCTCTCCCCCGATCGTACGGATGAACCGGTTCAAGTAGCTTGGCGAGGCGATCTGGAACTTGCCCGAAAGGGTGGTTCCCGTGGGCAGATCGACCGCACCCGCCATCACGAGCCTGTGCCTGCGGAGTCCACTCGAAGTCTTGACAGTGTAGTCTTCCAGGGTCGGGAAATCGAACGAGAAGTACTCTCCGAAAGCCCTGTTTTCGGTCGCATCCGTATAGGTGTAGGTAGCCGACAAGTTCCACGGCGACGTACGGGTGTGCCGCTTGACCAACTTGAGGTGGAACGCGTCTTCGTCGGTCTTCAGTCCGTTTGTCCCGATGATGATCGATCCAAAGCCCGGTGGGGCAAAGCCGAACGGCGAGCCCGGAACGGCAGGCGGTGGAGTGAAGAACGTGCCATCGGGCCTACGATTTCCGAGCAGATAGGCGAACCCATCCCGGCTCTTGATATGCCGGTAGCCGATTTCCACGTTCAACAAGTTGGTAAGGTCGCTGCGCAAGCCGAGGCTGAACTGATCCGAATAAGGGACTTTCAGATCGTTGTTGATCAGTCGGATCCCGCGACCGCCCCCTGCACCAGCACCGGCCAGCAGTTGCTGACGGCCTTCCTCGGTCAGATAGATCGGATCCCACGGCACGCAGGTCGGGCTCGGATCGCAGTCGTTTTCCTCATCGCCTGTAATGAACTGGAATGTGCGCGTGCTGTACGCATTGATGCTAATTTCCTGAGCAATGAAATCGAACTGATTGCGATCGTAGGACCGACCATATCCGCCAAAGAGGACCAGACGCCCTTGGTCCAGAAATTGGTAGCTGAAGCCCACTCGCGGTTGGAACGCTCCGGTAAATGCATTGCGTTGCGTGCCATCGGTTATGTAGTCATTAATGTCGTATTCGACACCGGGCTGATAGATATTCGGATAGTTTTCCGGCGAAACAGCATCTACCACATCGGCAGGGGTCACCCAGTCGAGGTAAGAAGGAGTTTCTTCGTAGTCCCAACGGATGCCAAGGTTGAGAGTCAGTCGATCGTTCACCACCCAGTCGTCCTGAATGTAGACGCCAAATTGCCAGTTTTTGGAGATTACCGACGGCGTACCTTTTCCCGTGGCTGCCCCAAACTGCACCTGATACGGCACAGCCGTGTTGAAGCCACCTTCGGGAAAATTGACGTTGTACGAATACTGCGGGTTGAAGAAGTTCTGTTCAACCCGATCCAGCCGGACCCACTTCGATTTCACCCCCGCCTTGATCGTATGGTTCGAGAAGCCGGTCCAGGTGAAGTCGTTCTGGACGCCGTACCCTTCCTGACCCTTGTCCTGGAAATTGGCGCTCCCGCCGATACGCAAGAGCTGCGCGCGAGTGAGATTACTGCCCGTTACGGGACTTTCCCCAGTGTAAGTGAAAATCTGGCCCGGGACGAAATTCTGGGGGCGGGGCGACCAGAAGGCGCTCTCGTACGTGAACTTGAAATCGTTGATGAAATTATCGCTTGTATGCTCCCAGCGAAGCAAGCCGCGCTTTTCATCCACATCCTGGGACGCCGCTGCTTCTTCCGCAGTGCTGCCACTGCCTAGAAAAACACCAGTTTCGTTGCGATACTTGCCCGAAACCTCGATGAGATCGCGACTTGTCGGCTGGAAGCTCAGCTTGCCGAAGAAGAGGTCTTCGTTGAACTCGCGCTGGGTGGGGCCGAACAGGCCCTGGAACTCGGAGGGGAAATAACTGATAGGGAAATTCGCACCCGGCTCGATGGTGACAGGTAGGCGCCGACGTTTGCCCTCGTAGGTGCCGAAGAAGAACAGCGTGTCACGGATGATGGGCCCACCTAGCGCACCACCGAACTGAATATCCTTGGTCTCAGCCTTCTCGCGTCCGCCAAATTTTTCCAGCGGCGTTTCTTCACGCATTCCAGTGTCGGTATAATCTACAAATGCCGTGCCATGAAACTCGTTGGTCCCGGACTTCGTGCCTGCAGTGATAGCAACAGAACTGACCTGATCAAACTCCGCTTTATAGTTGGAGCTGATCACGCGATACTCGCCGACCGCCAGCTGCGGGAAGGGATTGCCTTCCGAACTGTCCTGCCCGGTCACGCCGTTCTTCAGGACGTAATCCTTCTGACCAACACCATCGATGTAGACGTTGACGGTACGGCTGTTCTGAGCACCGCCCTGGATTCGTGACTGGCCATCGGGATTCTCGAACACAACGCCTGGCGCAAGATCAGCAAAAGCGAGGAAATTGCGATTGTTCTGCGGTAGCGTCTCGATCTCGCGTTCGCTGATGTATGCGCCGACTTCGCCGCCCTCAAGGCTGCGAACGCGACTCCCTACAACGACGATCTCGTTTCCGCCCGCGACGGGCGCATCGGCAACAGGCGCAGCGCCCAAATCGAAGTCGAGAACCGCACTTTGCGCCACGGTAAGAGTGAACTGGTCGGTGCGGCGAACGCCGTTGGCGGTCATGACTTCGAGTCGATATGTCCCCGCCCGCAGCGAAGCGAAATTGTACGTACCGTCTGCCGATACGGATACCGAGCGATTGATGCCGGTGTTCACCTCGACCGCAGTAACTTGAGAAATGCCCTCGGCGCCGGTGATACGGCCGCGCAGCGAAGCGTTGACTTCCTGCGCGTGGGCAGGCGCAACCATCGCTATGGTAATCGCGCCTCCGGCGACGCCGGTGGCCAGCGCAAACGCAAGCTTGCGGGCCACGCGGTTTGCAGCGGTGCTACGGTGTGAAATCATCATTTCCTCCCCATTGAGCCGACCGTGATTCCGGCCGCTGACAGTTCGCCGCCTTACTGGCAGCTTAACCGAATCAACATTTGACGTGCGCCCTTGTAACCGGTTTCATTATCCCTGTATAGATGGCGCAAGGAGGGCGATTCCTCCAGGCGATCCGTCGCTTGAAATAAAACACAGATCCGATTGGGGAGGATTTCGATGAGAGCACTGCACAGAACCGCGATGACCTGTGCCAGCGCCTTGGCGCTTGCCGGATGTGCAACGATGAGCGGGGCACCGGTGCAGGATGCGGCCGCGAGCCCTTCTCCGACAGCGGTTCCCATCGAGCCTGCGCAACCCGCCTGGGCCGGCCGCGATGCCGAAATGGATCGTTTTCTCGACGAGCTTATCGCCAAGATGACTCTGGAGGAAAAAGTCGGCCAGCTGACACTGCTTACCAGCGACTGGGAATCGACAGGTCCGACGATGCGAGAGGGTTATCAGCAAGACATCGCGGCTGGCCGCGTCGGCTCGATCTTCAATGCCTACACCGCCGAATACACCCGCGAACTTCAGGAGATGGCGGTCGAAGGAACCCGGCTGAAGATCCCGCTGCTGTTCGGTTACGACGTGATCCACGGCCACCGCACGATCTTCCCGATCTCGCTCGGCGAGGCGGCGAGCTGGGACATGGAGGCGATCGAGAAGTCCGCCCGCGTCTCGGCGCAGGAAGCTTCGGCAGAAGGCATCCACTGGACGTTCTCGCCCATGGTCGACGTCTCGCGCGATGCGCGCTGGGGCCGCATCTCCGAAGGCGCGGGCGAAGACGTCTTCCTCGGCAGCGAGGTCGCTCGCGCGCGCGTCCGCGGCTATCAGGGAGACGATCTCGGCGCGGTCGACACCGTGCTCGCCACCGCCAAGCATTTCGCCGCCTACGGTGCCGCGCAGGCCGGTCGCGACTATCACACCGTCGACATTTCGGAGCGCACGTTGCGCGACATCTATCTGCCGCCGTTCGAGGCTGCGGTCGACGAGGGGGTCGCCACTTTCATGACCTCGTTCAATGAGTACGACGGCGTCCCCGCCAGCGGCAGCAAGTTCCTGCTCACCGACGTCCTGCGTGATGAATGGGGTTTCGACGGGTTCGTTGTCACCGATTACACCTCGATCAACGAGATGGTTCCGCACGGCTATTCCAAGGATCTGGCGCAGGCGGGCGAGCAGGCGCTCAATGCCGGGGTGGACATGGACATGCAGGGCGCGGTGTTCATGGAAAATATGGTGAAATCGGTCGAAGAAGGCCGCGTGAATCAGGCCAGCATCGACCGCGCGGTTCGACGCGTACTCGAGATGAAGTACCGCCTCGGCCTGTTCGAGGACCCGTACCGCTATGCCGACGAGGCACGTCAGGAAGCCACGCTCTATAAGCCCGAATTCCTTGAGGCGGCGCGCGACGTAGCGCGCAAGTCGATGGTCCTGCTCAAGAATGAAGGCGACACCTTGCCCCTTGCTGCGACTGCCGACCGTATCGCCCTGATCGGCCCACTCGCCGACAGCAAGACCGACATGATCGGCAGCTGGTCGGCTGCGGGCGACCGTCAGACCCGCCCCGTCACGATCCTCGAAGGCATGAAAGCGCGTGCTGGCGACGGCGTGACGGTCGAATATGCCAAGGGCGCGAGTTATGAATTCGCCGACGAAGGCAAGACCGACGGTTTTGCCGAGGCGCTAGCGCTGGCGGAAAGATCCGACGTGATCGTCGCCGCTATGGGCGAAAAGTGGGACATGACCGGCGAGGCTGCAAGCCGCACCTCGCTCGATCTGCCTGGCAACCAACAGGCGCTGCTGAAGCAGCTGGTCGCGACCGGCAAGCCGGTTGTACTGGTGATGCTGAGCGGTCGGCCCAACTCGATCACCTGGGCGGACGACAATGTCGATGCCATCCTCCACGCCTGGTATCCTGGTACGCAGGGCGGCCATGCGGTCGCTGACGTATTGTTCGGAGACTACAATCCTTCGGGCAAGCTGCCGGTTACTTTCCCTCGCAATGTCGGCCAGGCGCCGATCCATTACGACATGAAGAATACTGGCCGCCCGATCGAACTGGGCGAACCGGGCGCAAAGTACGTCTCGCGCTACCTCAACACGCCCAACGATCCCCTCTACCGCTTCGGCTACGGGCTCAGCTACACCGATTTTGCATATTCACCGGCAATGCTGTCGGCGGCCTCGATGGGTCCGGGCGGCTCGATCACCGCGAGCGTCACGGTCACCAACACCGGCGACCGAGCGGGCGAGGAAGTGGTCCAGCTCTACGTCCGCGATCTCGTCGGTTCGGTTACCCGGCCAGTGCAGGAACTCAAGGGCTTCGAGAAGATCATGCTTCAGCCCGGCGAGAGCCGGACAGTAACATTCACCCTGACCCCCGAGGACCTCGCCTTCACCCGCGCCGATATGTCGCACGGATGGGAACCGGGGAACTTCCAATTGTGGATTGCGCCCAGATCGGGTGCGAAAGCGGCTACTCCCGTACCCTTCTCCCTTACGGAGTAGTCGGATGAACTTCCCCGGCTTCCGCACCCCCCCTGTGTTCGCCCTTTTCGCCGCGCTTGCGGTGGCAGGTTGCGCAACCATGGAAGCCGGGGAGGTTCATCAAACCGGATCGGACGTTTCGGAAAAAAGGACCCGCCCAAACATCATTTTCATCATGTCGGACGATCACGCCCAGACTGCGATTTCTGCTTATGGCACGGAAATTGGACGTCTCGCGCCGACGCCCAATATCGACCGGATAGCCGCGAATGGCGCGTTGTTCGAAAACAGCTATGTCACCAACTCGCTATGCGGGCCGAGCCGCGCGACGATGCTCACAGGCCAGTTCAGCCATATGCACGGCTTCACCAAGAATGGTCAGACGTTCGAAAATTCCTCGTGGAACTGGGTGCGCGAACTCGGCGAGGCGGGCTATCGGACCGCGCTGTTCGGCAAGTGGCATCTCAATTACTCACCCGAAGGCGCGGGGATCGGCGATTGGGCAGTGCTCGACGATCAGGGAAAATACTATAATCCGGACGTCATCACGCCGACCGGGCGCAGCGTGGTCGAGGGATATGCATCCGACATCGTCACCGATCTCAGCATCGAATGGCTGGACGAAAACGCAGAAGCGGACCAGCCCTTCGCGATACTGATCCACCACAAGGCCCCGCACCGCAACTTCATGCCCGCGATCCGCCACGTACAGAAATACATCGGCACCGACTTCCCGGTGCCGACGAACTATTTCGATCACTATGATGGCCGGCCTGCAGCCGCAGCTCAGGAAATGAATATCTACCAGCACATGTATGAGGGCCACGACCTCAAGATGACCGAGGAAGCTGGGTCGAGCGAGCTGCGCTTCAATCCCTGGACCGACGATTTCGACCGGATGACAGAAGAACAGCGCAATGCCTATTTCGGCGCGCTGCAGCCCGGCAACGACGCAATGAACGCTGCGGACATGAGCGAACGCGAAATGGCGATCTGGAAGTACCAGCGCTACATGGACGAATATCTCGGCACGGTCGCTGCAGTGGATGAAAGCGTGGGCCGCGTGCTTGACTGGCTCGAAGCTTCCGGTCAGGCCGACAACACGATCGTCGTCTATACCTCCGATCAAGGGTTCTATCTCGGCGAGCATGGCTGGTTCGACAAGCGCTTCATGTACGAGGAAAGCCTGCGCACACCGCTGGTAATGCAATTCCCCGGCCATATCGCGCCCGGGACACGCGTGAGCGTACCGGTCCAGAACGTCGATTATGCGCCGACCTTCCTCGATTATGCAGGACTGGCATCGCGCGACACGATCCAGGGACACAGCTTGCGCGATGTGGTCGATGGCACACCGCCCGCCGACTGGCGTGAAGATATCTATTACCACTACTACGAATATCCCGGCTTCCACTCGGTCCGCGCGCATTACGGAGTGAAATCGGGCCGCTATAAGCTGATGCGCTATTACGGCGACATCAACGTCTGGGAATTCTACGATCTGGAAAGCGATCCGTCCGAAATGCACAATCGGATCGACGATCCGGCGGCGCAGGGCATCGTTGCCGAACTGAAGGACCGGCTCGAAGCGTTACGGCGCGAATACGGCGACAGCGACGGGCCGCCAGTCGATGCCCCGCTGGCGCTCGCGTCCGCAGTGGCAAAGGGCAAGCGCGATGCCGAGGCGGCGGCTGGCGCGGGGCATCACGCGGGGCATTAGCGGCAACCCGCCCAGCCAAAGTTCACTCAAAAGTCACTCGGATTTCGCATTTCGCAAAGCTGTGATGGTTCCCGGGTCAGGTGTGCGATGTGATCGGGTGTCGACAGGGTCAAAGAGCGATGCCGAGCGATAGCGCAGGACGGTGGCTGTAGGAAATGGTTTCTGCGATCGCAGCGCGAACGTGGAAGTGCAGGTATGAAGCCGAAAGCAGATCTCCACAATCGAGCCCATTTCGGACATCGGCAGGCTTTCCTAAACACTCTTGATGAAGTTGCATGACGCCAGTGCCGAGGTGCCGTTTGAAGCGAAAATTGACGCACGGTTCCCATACGATGACCCAGCCGCATCCAGTGACCTAATCCAAGAGGCTAGCAACATCTCCTTGAACGCAGTTTTTTGCGTTCTAGATGAGATTTGCCGACCTCCGAGAAGTGGCGTCGTCTCCAAAAACCGTCAGTGTGAACTGCTCGCCGAATGGTCTTCCACTTTCGAACACGATTTGAAGGCACCCCTACTTCGCTGCGCCAAGGCATTGATTGCCGGACAGCCGCTACCATGGTCAGATGCAGTGGCGGTGATTGGACTAGTTGGTTGCTTTCAAGCACAAAGAGGCGCTCTATCGGTCGCATATTTTGCAGGAGATTGCGGCAGCGAAGAAGGTGATGCGGCGCTGACCCTTGCCGAGCGCCGGGTAAGGGAAACTTGGGAGCAGATGGGTATCTAACCGATGGCCGCTATCCATCTGTGGACGCCCCGCAGGATGCAAGCGGTATTTTGAGAGGTTTGGCGCGTAGTCGGATGCTGCCATCTGTCCGGCCTCCTGGTGCAGCTTTTCGTGCTGCGGGCCCGTATGGGAGTTCGCGGACCGGAACCACATCA